>JAUVHF010000007.1 GCA_030593425.1 Anaerolineales bacterium | reverse complement strand
AGGGCCTCTCTCCAGAGGGGAGGAGAGTCCGTGTCCAGATCGCTAAGGGGAACCTAGAAGAAGGAGAGTTCGAGAGGTTCAAAGAGGATCTCCAGAGGCTTATCCCGAGCGTGAAGATAACCCCAGTTCCCACTCGAGCCCCGGTTGGGCGAAAGATATTCGCTGGAATAACCGCCGTTTTGGGCGTGCTCTTTCTTGCAGCCTTTCTTTTTGCAACGGCAGCCACCGTTCATGATTATGTTAAAGGGCTGCAATTCGAAAGGATACCCTTCCAGACTCAGGTGGTTATCATCCTAGCCCTGTTAGCGGCTTTCCTGCTTTTCGCTGGCCTTTCCGTCTTCCTAACCGAGAGGCGCAAGATAGGGCTTCTCTTCTGGAGCGGGCTGGTGGTGCTAGGGGTCATTGGCACAGGGTACATAATGGCCTATGTTTGGGAAGGAGGACTATTGCGAACTGCCCTACCATCCGTTCCTCCCACAGCAACGGCGGTTCCAAGGGTTGTTACCTTTGAGGGTGATATCTTCTCCTTTGAGTACCCTTCCAATTGGGAGGTGATAACCGAGAAGGAGGTTGAAGTTCTTTTGGACACTTCCCTCAAGGGTATGTCCCCTGGTGGTTACGACTACATCGGTGGCGTCTACACCGGAGGGGTGGATGGATGTCGGGGCTGTGCCCATGTCGTGGTAGTGTCACTGAAAGATCCCAACCTAACCGGCACCCTTACCGATGAGCAGTATGAGCAGGTGAAGGCCGGTTATGAGAACACTATGGGGCCACGGCTCATCTCCATCGAGAGAACCGAAGTGAGTGGCATGCCAGGGGTTGAGGTGGTCAACATCGGAAGAAGCAGGGAAACCAAATTGAGAGCGGTAATCATCGTGCCTCCTGAGCCCGGCATCGCCTACTCGCTCAACTGCTTATCCCACAAGGACTCCTACGACGAGTTCGAGGCGATCTTCTCGAGAGCGATGGAAAGCCTTCGGATCGGGGGGGTCGCTCCCCTCATCACCACGCCCTCTCCGGCTCCAGGGGTAATCACTTATACGGTTCAAGCCGGGGATACAGTGGGCAAGATCGCTGCCGAGTTCGGAGTAACTGTGGAGGCGCTCGTGGAGGCCAACGACATCGAGGACCCCAGCCTGATCAATGTGGGGCAGGTGTTGGTGATACCTCAGCCCTAGTGGAATAGGAGCGTGGAGAAAGGGGAAGGTGAACGCTCCTTCTCCGACGCGCGAGCCATCATCTGGGGTGCCAGCGATGAGACGGTGGCCCGGAACTTGTATGCGAAGTACATAGGGACCTAGCCAGAGCCATGGTGTCCATCGAGCGCAAGTACGTAGAGCAGATGGTCGAACATGCCAAAGAAGAGGCCCCTTACGAGGCCTGCGGGGTCATAGCGGGCCAGGAGGGTAGGGCGGTCAAGTTGTACCGGACAGCCAACGCCGAGCACAGCCCCACTACCTATAGGCTGGAGCCGGAGGAGCAGTACCGCATATTCATAGAGATGGAGGAGAAGGGGTGGGAACTTTGGGGCATCTACCATTCCCATCCCGCCTTCCCCCCCTACCCTTCGGCCAGGGATATAGAGCAAGCCTACTTCCCTGAGGCCCTCTATATCATCGTCTCTTTGGCCCAAGAGGAGCCGGAGATAAGGGCTTTCAGGATCGTGGAGAGGGAGGTAAGGGAGGAGGAGTTGGTTATCGAGTAGGATGTGCCTTCGTCCGAGATGAACCCGGACGCTACAGAGACCAGATGTAGGGGAGGGGCTCGTCCTCTCCTTTTTCTTTCGGGAGGCCGCCGGGGCCTCTCTTACACTTGCACATTGGGAACAGATGTGCTATAGTTTGCCAAGTTAGCAATCGAGGTTTAGGAGGGACCGATGTCATTTGTAGTTACAGTCTATGTTCCCGAGGGCATTGTGATGGCGTCGGATAGCCGTCAGTTCATCACTGTAGAAGCCAAGAGCGACAAGGGAAAACCAACATCCAAGGTAGAGACAGTGAGTTCTGACTGGGCTTACAAGACGTTCTTCATGGAGCGGGCACAGGTGGGAATTAACGCGTTTGGGCAAGCACACCTGGGCAAGATTAGTGTCGAAAGCCACGTGCGTAGGTTTGATGAGGAGGTTATCGACGATAGTGATGATGTCGTCACCGTTCCTGACAAGGTAGTTCACTTTTTCAGCGACAGGTTTCCCGGAGTCGACACCGCATTCCACGTTGCAGGATTTCGGACAGAAGGCCGAATAAGCATCCCATACGTCTATTATTGCCACGTGGGGAGAGAGGAAGCCCGACGGAATAATGTCAAGCCCGGAACCGACGAGGTGATTTACGGTGCGACATGGGGTGGGCAGATCGATGTCATCTCTCGGCTGGTCAAGCCTCATCGAATCCTTGGCCCCGACAATAAACCTCAGGCGGTAAAGCGGGCGCCAATCATTTGGGACGCGATGAACCTTCAGGACGCCGTAGATTTTGCCATCTACGCTATCAGGACTACTATCGATACGATGAGGTTTGAGGCCAGGCTTAAGAACGTAGGCGGCCCGATTGACGTCCTGGTACTAACTCCCGGCGGTGCACGTTGGGTTCAAAGAAAGAAGCTTCACGGGGAGACACCAACTGTTTAACGTAACGACACCATGAGCCGTAGGGCAGGTTTCGAAACCTGCCCACGGATACGATGCGGTCTATTGCGGCCCTGGATTTCTCCCGCAGGGATCCCGAGGGAAAGGAAAATCCAGGGCCAGCATCCTATGTAAGTTTGAGGCCGGGAATTACATCCAGGTCCCATCCTGCTCTCTCCCCCGCCTCTAGCCTGAACCAGCCGGCCGCGGCCACCCCCACGGCATTATCGGTGCAGAGTTCCGGCGGGGGGTAGAGAACCGGTATCCTTGCCCTTTGTCTCATCTCCTGGCGCAGGAGGGTGTTGGCCGCTACTCCCCCCACCAAGAGCACCTGTTTCACACCATGCTCTTGGGCAGCGAGCCTCGTCTTTTCTACCAGAACATCGACCACCGCGGCCTGGAAACTGGCCGCCAGATCGGCCAGGGGCAACTCCTTCTCTTCTTCCTCCAGCCTCCGCACCAGATATAACACGGCTGTCTTGAGCCCGCTGAAACTGAAGTCATATGTGCCTGGTAGCCAGGCCCGGGGGAGGTCAAACGCTTTTGGATCGCCCACCTCGGCCTTATCTTGGATGGCTGGCCCACCGGGATAGCCTAACCCCAGGAGCCGGGCCACCTTGTCGAACGCCTCCCCCGCGGCATCGTCCAGGGTCTGCCCTAACGGCTCGTACTGGCCGTGGTCGGTCATGAGCGCTAAGTTAGTATGGCCCCCCGAGGCGATGAGGCAAAGGAGGGGAAATTCTACCTCTGGCCCTTGCGTCCAGATGGTATAGATGTGGGCTTCTAGGTGGTTTATGCCTATGAAGGGGAGATCCAAAGCCAGGGCCAGGCCCTTAGCCGCGTTCACCCCCACCACCAAAGAGCCAGCCAGGCCGGGCCCGATGGTGACGGCTATGCCATCTAGTTGGTCCAGTTCCATCTTCGCCTGGCTAAGCGCTTCCTCGATGACGGGAAGGATGTCCCGAATATGCTGGCGGGAGGCGAGTTCGGGGAAGACGCCGCCGTAACGAGCGTGGATCTCGACCTGAGAGGCCACTGCGTTGGAGAGGATGCGCCTCCCCTCGGCCACCACCGCCGCGGCCGTCTCATCACAAGAGGTCTCGAGGCCCAAGATGGTGGTCACACCTTCCCCCTTAACCTGTTGATGCTTATCCTTACAGCGTCCCGTGGGAGACAAGCCCATGGCGGCGGAGGAAACTCACCAACTGGTCGGCTCTGGGCTCAGTGATCATCCCTCCCCTGTCCACCCCGCGAGGGCTGGCTCCTTCTGGAAGGGGCGAGAGGGGCAAGGCAGGGTCGAGGCCCTCACCCTCGGCCACCACGATGGTGGGGACGCTATAAAACCCGGTCCAATCTTTCACCTTGGCCGCAGCCTCTTCGTCAGCTTCTATATCGATCTCTCGATAAGGAACTCTTACTTCTCGTAGGACCCTCCGGGCCCGTACCACGTCGGGTCAAAAGGTGGCTCGAGAATAGAGGACGATAGATTTAGCCATTCGTCCCACCTCCCATTGCCCCTCATTATAGCAGATTCCCCCTGCGGTTGCGCTGGGGGCTGAATTATGGTAGAATATATTCAGTTCCACCTGGAATTATGGGTGGAATAGGTAGTGAATGGAAGACCTTTCTGACGATTCCGATAGTAATAGACGAAGCTCAGATTGAGATGGGCTGAGACCTCTCTTCCTGATTGGTGGGGGTCTTGGCCTTTTTTGCAACCCATGAGGGGATATGGAAGTATCAGCGGTCATCCTGGCCGCGGGCCAGGGGACACGTATGAAGTCTAAGCGGCCCAAGGTGCTGCATCCGGTGGCTGGCGAGCCCATGATTAAGCACGTGGTTCGGGCTGTCTCCGGGTTGCATCCCCATCGGCTCGTCGTAGTGGTGGGGTATGGAGTCGAGGAGGTGCGCCGAGCCTTGGGCGACGAATATCTATATGTAGAACAAGAGGAGCAGTTGGGCACCGGCCACGCTCTCCTCCAGGCCCGCCAACTTCTGGAAGGCAAAGGGGATACCGTTCTCGTTCTCTTTGGGGACCATCCTCTCATCACCACTAAGACCCTGGGCCGGATCCTGGATGAGCATGAAAAAGAGAGCGCGGCTATCACCATCCTCACCTTTCACCCTCCTGATCCTACGGGATACGGACGCATCCGCCGAGATAGAGCAGGCCAAGTGGTAGGTATCGTCGAGGAGGCAGCGGCTAGCGAGGAGGAGAAGGGGATCGGGGAAGTTAACGATGGACTCCTTTGCTTCCAGGAGGGGTGGCTTTGGCCCCACCTGGAGAAGATCGAGCCTGGGAGCCAAGGGGAGTACTACCTGACCGATCTCCTGGCTCTGGCGGTAGAAGAGGGCGAGAGGGTCCTAGCCCTCTCGCCAGAGGATGAAGAGGAGGCGCTAGGGGTAGATAGCCGGATAGATCTGGCTCGAGCGGAGGCGGTGATTCGTCAAAGGGTACGGGAAAGGTTAATGCTCTCCGGAGTCACCATAGTAGACCCCCCTTCCACCTTCATCGATTCCACCGTTCGAGTAGGAGAAGATACCGTCCTTCACCCCCAGACTATCCTCGAGGGGGAAACGGCCATCGGCGGTGGCTGTTCCATCGGGCCGGGGAGCCACCTCCGGGATAGTAAAGTGGGCGATGGTTGCACTATCCTACATTCCCTGATAGAAGGAGCGACCCTAGAAGAGAAGGTCCATGTCGGCCCTTTCTCCCATCTTCGGCCAGGGACGCATCTGGCCTCGGGGGTCCATGTAGGGAATTTCGTGGAGATCAAAGAGTCGTATATCGGTCCGGGGACAAAGGTGGGGCATTTCTCATATATCGGCGATGCTACCTTGGGCCGCGAGGTCAACGTCGGCGCGGGCACCATCACCTGTAACTACGACGGGGAGAGGAAACATCGCACCATCGTGGAGGATCATGTCTTTCTGGGTTCAGATACCATGCTGGTAGCGCCGGTGAGCATCGGCGCGGGCGCTAAGACCGGGGCTGGCTCCGTGGTGACCAAGGATGTACCACCGGGAAGTTTGGCCTATGGAGCGCCGGCTCGGGTGAAGGGGAAGGTGAAAAGTGAATTAGAGGGAGAGGGAAGCCACTCTTGACGGTTCATAGCGAGCCCTTCGTCCTGTTTCATACTGAAGTTGGGGATCGCCCAATCAGGATACCAGTTGAGAAAGGGATCGCAGGGTTTGCCACTAAGGGATATGGAGGATGAAAGGTGGGTAAGATCAGACGGTTGGTGCTCGACGTCCTGAAGCCTCATCAGCCAACTATCATAGAATGGGCTAGACAACTGAGCGATCTTGAGGGCATCGATGCGGTCAACGTCAACGTCTACGAGATCGATCAGAAGGTGGAGAACGTCAAGGTCACCATCCAGGGCAGAGATATCTCTTACGACGGGATCCTGGAGGTTATTCGGGAGAACGGGGGCTCTTTGCACTCCATCGATGAGGTGGTGGGGGGCACGCTCATCATCGAGGAATCGATAACCCTGCAAGATCAGCTGCGAACGGGAGGTTAGTCCACACCCCTAAGGGGCTGAGATCTAGGCCCTCTCCGAGGCGCGTTGGAAGTCGTTCGCTCTTTGCTCGTTCAGGTTATGGAAAGCGTATTGGTAAATGAATCCTCTGAGACGGTGGCTGCAACAACTTAAGGAGTACGAGGATATCGCCCAGGTAGGCCAGATAGCCCGCCGTTACTTCGCTATGAACGCCTTTGATGGTGTATTGACCATGATCGGTGTGCTCATGGGGAACTACTCGGCTGGCGTGGAGAGTGCCAGAGTGATCATCTCCACCGGCTTGGCTACCTCCATGGCCATAGGGGTGTCGGGTTTCTGGGGAGCATATTTCACCGAGTCTGCCGAGCGGAAGCGCGACCTTGACGATCTGGAGAGTTATACCCTTACGGACCTGAATGAGACCAAGATCGGGCGGGCCTCGCGGGCGGCGGCGATCGTCGTCTCCCTGGTGGATGGTCTTGCGCCCTTTCTGGCGGCGCTGGTGGTGCTCTTGCCTTTCTTCTTTACCTCCCTCTGGGGGGAGATCTACCACAGTTACTACCTCTCTCTGGCCATGGCTCTAGGGGCCCTCTTCGCCTTGGGAGCCTTCCTGGGGGCGATCTCACGGGAGAATATCGCCCTCACGGGGGTGAAGATGATCGGAGCCGGGTTGCTGGCTATGGTCCTGGGTTATCTCCTAAGCCCCTTCGGGGGGTGATATGGGGCCCATAAAGGGTGTCGCCAAGGGGTAGAGTAGTTGAAACAAGGAGAGGTAGATATATGACTGAAGGTTCGTCCCGAAAGGAGGCTCTTGTCGCTCTCGCTCTTGAAGCCAGGAAGAAGGCTTATGCCCCTTATTCCCATTTCCCGGTAGGAGCCGCGCTCTTGGCAGAATCCGGCCAGGTCTATGCCGGTTGCAACGTGGAGAACGCTTCTTATGGGCTCTCTATCTGCGCGGAAAGGGTGGCCCTCTTCAAGGCGGTAGCGGCGGGGGAACAGCGGTTTAAGGCCATAGCGGTGGTTACGGAGACGATGGCTACCCCTTGTGGTTCCTGCCGCCAGGTCTTGGCGGAGTTCGGAGATGACGAATTGCAGGTCATCGTCGCCGACCCCGAGGGCCAAACGGAGATCTACACTTTGGGGGAACTTTTGCCCGCCAGTTTCACTTCTAAAGATCTGCCACCTTTCGGGTAGCAGTCTGTCAAACGACTATAGCCGCATCCTAACCTCGGATGCGGCTTTTTTGCAGGCCAGGTTTGCGGAGGGAGAGACCGGATGGTATAATATGTAATTAACAAGTCATAAGAGGGAGGGATGGGGAAGGAGGGGCTCAACCTCAAAATGGAAGAGGTGCGCCAGATGGCCGATGCCAAGGGTTTCTCCGCTGACGAGGAGCGCATCTGGGAGATGTTAGCCCTCATCCATAGCGAGGTTTCCGAGGCTACCGATGCCTACAAGAAGGGGGAACCCTATGATGCGGTAGGCGAGGAACTGATAGATGGTATCATCCGCATCCTTCATCTCCTCTCGGCTCTCGATCTGGATGCCGAGGCCCTCTACCAACGGAAGATGGCCGAAAACTGGGGTCGGCCATATAAGTATGGCACCGTGCGAGGAGGTTGATGCCAAGGGAGCGACACTATCGCGCTGAGGCTATCGTCCTTCGCAGGATGAACCTGGGGGAGGCCGATAGGCTGCTCACCCTCTATACCCCGGAATGGGGGAAGATCAGGGTTCTGGCTAAGGGGGTGCGCAAGCCCACCAGCCGCAAGGCTGGCCACCTGGAACTTTTCACTCACAGCCGACTTCTCATCGCTAAAGGGCGCTCCCTAGATATCGTGACCCAGGCGGAGACGATAACCGCTTTCCTCCCCTTGCGGAAAGACCTGACTCGTACCTCCTACGCCTATTACGTGGCAGAACTGGTAGATCGATTTCTGGAGGAGGGCGAGGAGAGCCCGGCGCTCTTCAGGCTCTTGCTAGAGACTTTGGGCCATCTAAGTGAGGCTGAAGATCCACGCCTAGTGGTGCGGTATTTCGAACTCCATCTTTTGGAGCAGGTAGGCTATCGACCTGAACTCTATCGCTGTCTAGGTTGCGGAGGAGATATCAAAGGCGAGGCCGTTTTCAGCCCCTCTCAAGGAGGTGTGCTTTGCCCGCCCTGCGGCGGGAAGAGAGAAGGGAGCCCTTTATCAGCGGATCTCCTCCGTTATCTCCGGCTTCTGCAAGGGGGAGAGTACGTCACCTGTAAAACTCTCCCGCCCAACCCTGAGGTGCATAGCGGGTTGGAGAGAACTACGCGCCATTATATCTCTTATCTCCTGGAGAGGAGGTTGAGGTCCCTCGATTTCATAGATACCTTAAGGCGGGAAGAAGAGCCTCTGGCAGAGGGGAAAGGCGAACGGTCTAGATGGTAGATATGGATACCCTGGTATCCTTGTGCAAAAGGCGGGGTTTTATCTTTCAATCGAGCGAGATATACGGGGGCTTCGGTAGCGCCTGGGACTACGGCCCTTTGGGAGTGGAGTTGAAGCGGAATGTCAAGAGCGACTGGTGGAGGGATCTGGTCCAAAACAGGGAGGATATCGTAGGACTAGATGCCAGCATCTTGATGTCCCCCCAGGTCTGGATAGCCTCGGGACATGTGGAGAAATTCAGCGATCCCCTGGTAGATTGCAAATCTTGCCAACGGCGCTTCAAGGCCGACCAGGTGGGAGATCGTTGCCCGGAGTGCGACGGCGAACTCACCGAGGCTCGCCAGTTCAACACCATGTTCAAGACCTTCGTGGGTCCCGTGGAGGACGAGGCGTCGGTCGCCTATCTGCGTCCGGAGACGGCGCAGGGGATCTTCGTCAACTTCCCTAACGTGCAGAGCGCCACGCGCCGGAAACTCCCCTTCGGTATCGCCCAAATCGGGAAGGCTTTCCGCAACGAGATCACGCCGGGGAATTTCACCTTCCGCACCCGGGAATTTGAACAGATGGAGATCGAATATTTCGTGAAGCCCGGGACCGACGAGGAGTGGTTCGACTATTGGATAAACGAGCGTCTAGAGTGGTACAAGCGATATGGCATAAGAGAGGAAAACCTCCGCCTCCGAGAGCACGGCCCAGAGGAACTCTCTCACTATTCTAAAGCCACCTATGACATCGAGTACAATTTCCCCTTCGGCTGGTCGGAGTTAGAGGGGATCGCTAACCGGACCGATTTCGACCTCCGCCAGCATGCGGAGTTCAGCGGCAAAGATATGACCTATTTCCATGAGGAGACGGGGGAGCATATCTACCCTTACGTGATCGAGCCCTCCGGGGGGATAGATCGGGCCGCCTTGGCTTTCCTGGTGGACGCCTACCACGAGGAGGAGGTGAAGGGAAGGAAGCGGGTGCTTTTGCGCCTTCACCGCGATTTAGCCCCGGTTAAGGTGGCGGTTTTGCCCCTCCTGCGCAACCGTCCAGAGGTCGTGGCTCTAGCCAAGGAGATCGCTCGTGACCTACGTCCTCACTTTGTGGTTATCTACGACGATACCGCCTCCATCGGGAGGCTCTACCGGCGACAAGATGAGATCGGCACCCCGTATTGTGTTACTGTAGATGTGCAATCTTTGGAGGACAGAGCAGTGACTGTGCGTGACCGGGACAGTATGGAGCAACTCCGACCTTCCATCTCTCAACTGAAAGGTTTTCTTCTGGAGAAGTTAAGAGTCTGTTAAGGGGAAAGGAGCGACTATGAGCGCCGAGAAGAAATGGGTTTACATGTTCGAGGAGGGTGACGCGACGATGCGGGACCTCCTGGGAGGCAAAGGCGCCGGCTTGGCGGAGATGGTCAATATCGGTTTACCCGTTCCGCCAGGGTTCATCATAACCACAGAGGCTTGCCTGGCCTACTATGAGGCCGGAGAGAAGTTCCCTCCTGGGATGTGGGAGCAGACCCTCTCGGCGCTCAAGGTGGTCGAGGATAGGACCGGGAAACGGTTCGGGGACCCTAAAGACCCCCTTCTACTATCTGTCCGCTCCGGGTCTAAGTTCTCTATGCCGGGCATGATGCAGACCGTCCTCAACCTGGGTCTGACCGACGAGACGATCAAGGGGCTCATCGAACTCACGGGCAACGAGCGTTTCGCCTATGATGCCTACCGCAGATTGGTGCAGATGTTCGGTCATGTGGTCTTGGAGATAGAGGCTCGCCGCTTCGAATCGGTCTTGGAACGGGTAAAAGAGGCTGAGGGTTACGAGGTGGACACCGATCTGACCACCGAAGACCTAAGGGCTATCACCGAGGAGTTTAAGAGGATCATCGAAGAGGAGAAAGGGTTCCCCTTCCCTCAAGACCCCTATGAGCAACTCCGCTTGGCCACAGCGGCGGTCTTTGGGTCTTGGAATATCAAGCGGGCGGTCGATTATCGCGAGTTCCACAAGATCCCCCATGATCTAGGCACCGCGGCGAACGTGGTCACTATGGTCTTCGGCAACATGGGTTTCGACTCCGGGACGGGGGTGGCCTTCACCCGAGATCCGGCTAGCGGGGAGAAGGGACTTTACGGGGAGTATCTCCTCAGCGCTCAAGGTGAGGATGTGGTAGCCGGTATCCGAACCCCCAAGCCTATCTCCCAACTGAAGGAGGAGATGCCCCAGATCTACGCCCAGTTTGCAGAGATCTGTGAGGGCTTGGAGAGACATTATCGGGATGTGCAAGATGTGGAGTTCACCGTCGAGCGGGGCAAGTTGTGGATGCTCCAGACTCGAACCGGCAAGCGAACCGCTCGAGCCGCGGTGAAGATCGCGGTGGATATGGTGAAGGAAGGGATAATCAGCAAGGAAGAGGCGATTCAGCGTATCGAGCCCTCTCAGATCGACCTCTTGCTCCATCCAGCCTTCGATGATAAGGCTAAAATTCAGGCTTTTGAGGATGACAGGTTCTTGGCTAAAGGGCTCAACGCCTCACCGGGAGCGGCGGTAGGGGTGGCGGTCTTCGATGCGGATACCGCCCAGGAGTGGGGAACAGCGGGTAGGCCGGTGATCCTGATTCGGCCGGAGACTAACCCCGATGATGTACATGGGATGTTACAAGCCCAAGGTATCCTCACCCAGCGTGGTGGGGCCACCAGCCACGCCGCAGTGGTGGCCCGAGGCCTGGGCAAACCTTGTGTGGCCGGTTGTGAGGCGATAAGGATAGACCTGGAGGCCAAAACCTTTTCTGTGAACGAGAAGGTGGTGCGGGAGGGTGACTATATCTCCCTCGATGGGGGCACCGGCGAGGTGTTCATGGGGCAGATACCCAGGGTGGAACCTAAGTGGGAGAAAGAGAAGGAACTCCAAACCCTTCTCTCCTGGGCGGACGAGTTCCGCCGCCTAGGGGTCTGGGCCAACGCCGACTACCCCCGGGATGCCCAGCGAGCCCGGGAGTTCGGCGCCCAGGGGATAGGCCTTTGCCGCACGGAGCATATGTTCTTCGAGGAGGAACGACGGCCCATCGTGGTGAAGATGGTGTTGGCCGAGGACGAGGAGGAGCGGAAAGCGCTCCTGGATCAACTCCTCCCCTTCCAGCGGGAGGATTTCGAAGGGCTCTTCGAAGTGATGGATGGGCTGCCGGTCATCATCCGGCTCATCGACCCCCCTATGCATGAGTTCCTCCCCCCTCGGGAGGAGTTGCTGGAGGAGGTGACGCGGCTCCGCTGCACCGGCCAAGACCCTAAGCGACTGGCCGAAAAGGAGAAACTCCTTCGGGTGGTGGAGAGCATGTGGGAGGTTAACCCCATGCTCGGCCTGCGGGGCTGCCGGGCGGGCATAATGTACCCCGGCCTCACGGAGATGCAGGTCAGAGCCATCTTGCAAGCCGCTTGCCGCAAGGCGAAGGAGGGGATCGAGGTCCATCCAGAGGTGATGATCCCCTTGGTAGGCCATGTCAACGAACTGAAGGTGGAGCGTGAGAAGTTGGAGAAGGTGGCCAAGGATGTCATGGCGGAGGAGGGGATCGAGGTAGACTATAAGTTTGGCACCATGATCGAGATCCCTCGGGCGGCCCTGACCGCAGGCGAGATCGCCAAGTACGCTGAATTCTTCTCCTTTGGTACCAACGACCTCACTCAGATGACCTACGGCGTCTCTCGCGATGACGCGGAGGGGAAGTTTCTGCTCCAGTATGTCGAGCGCGGCATCCTGCCGGAGAACCCCTTCCAAGTGCTGGACCGTGAGGGTGTGGGGCAGTTGATGCGTATGACGGTGGAGAGGGGAAGGAGCACTCGCCCAGATCTGGAGATAGGCATCTGCGGTGAGCACGGAGGGGATCCCAGTTCCATAGAGTTCTGCCACCAGTTAGGGCTGAACTACGTCAGTTGTTCCCCCTTCCGCCTGCCCATCGCTCGTTTGGCCGCCGCTCGGGCGGCCCTGGGGGAGGTGGAGAGGGATAAGTAGAGGACTGCAGCTGAGAAGATCGATGGAGCACGTCATAAACTCAACCTGAACAATGGAGGGGACCCCATGGATATCATCAAAGTATCGGCCAAGTCCAGAGCAACGGCCGTGGCAGGCGCCATCGCGGGGGTGGTACGGGAGAGCAACAGAGCAGATGTGCAGGCCATCGGCGCCTGGGCGGTAAACCAGGCGGTGAAGGCCGTGGCTATCGCTCGTGGGTACCTGGCCCTCGATGGCTTCGATGTGATCTGCATCCCCACTTTCATAGAAGTGACCATCGATGACCAGCAGCGCACCGCCATGAGGCTTATCGTCGAGCCCCGATGAGGTGTGATCTCCATATTCACTCCACCGCCTCCGACGGTGCCTATTCGCCTTCACAGTTAGTAAAGATGGCCCTAGCCAAGGGGCTGGGGGCTATCTCTCTCACCGACCATGATTCGACGGAGGGGATAGACCCAGCCTTGCAGGCAGCCCAAGGTACACCCTTGGAGGTGATACCGGGGGTGGAGATAAGCGCTGAGGTGGGATCCCAGGAAGCCCATATCTTAGGGTATTACATCGATCATCATTACGAGCCTCTCCAGGAGAGGTTAAGAGCCATACGGGATTTTCGCCGCCATCGCGCTTGGAAGATGATCGAGAGGCTAAAGGATTTAGGTATGCCCCTCAGTCGGAAACGGGTGGCGGAGATAGCAGGGGAGGGTTCCATGGGGAGACCTCACATCGCCCGAGCGATGATGGAAAAAGGGTACGTATCTTCGACCAGTGAAGCCTTCGTCAACTACATCGGAAGAAACGGTCCCGCCTACGTATCTCGTTACAAGATAACCCCCCTGGAAGCCACGCAGATGATCTTAGAGGCTGGGGGGCTCCCCGTCTTGGCTCACCCCTTGGAGGTCTTAGGGCTTTTGCCTGAACTTGCTTGTGCCGGCCTGGTGGGGCTCGAGGCTTACTATGGCCAATACTCTCCAGAGCAAAGCCAGGATCTGGCCCGCTGGGCAAAGAAGTATGGCCTCATCGCCACGGGGGGAAGCGATTTCCACGGCCCAGGTATCCTAGAGACCCCCGCTCTGGGAGAGGTCTCGATCCCTGAAGACGTGGTACCACGACTGCAGGCTCTAAAGCGGTCAAGGGCTTGAACCCCCTCAAACCCGCTCTCTCAGTTCCTCGGCCGAGACCTCCACGGTCACCTCGCTCCTCAGTTCCACCTCTACCGTCTCCTTTAAGACGTTTACGCTCTTCACCTTCCCTCGGCCGTAGGGGGTCTCCACCATAGCTCCTACTTTGGGGAACCTCTCCTTCAAGGAACGGTAGGTCTCACTCTCATAGGCCAGGCAGCAAAGTAACCGCCCACAGACCCCGGAAATCTCCGCCGGGCTCAAGGAGACATCCTGTAGTCTAGCCATCTTTATGGAGACAGGCGAGAATTCACAGAGATGGGTGGCGCAGCAGAGGAGCCGACCACACCGTCCCAAACCCCCCAGAAGCTTAGCCTCGTCTCGCACCCCCACCTGACGAAGCTCTACCCTGGTTTTGAGGGTTCGGGCCAGATCTCCTATCAACTCCCGGAAGTCGACCCGTTTCTCAGCGCCGAAATAGACCACCAGCCGGCTGCCATCGAAGTTGTATTCGGCCTTGATGAGTTTCATCTCCAGGCCATGCTCAGCCACCTTCTCCCTGCATCTCTCCAGAGCCTCTCGCTCCTGTAACCGGTACCTTTCCCTCTCCGAGAGGTCGAGAGGGGTGGCTCGGCGCTCTATCGGTTTGAGATACTGGGAAGGCTCGCTCACCTCTTGCGGAGGGGCGACCACTCTCCCCAGCGCTCGCCCCCGCGCCGTATCCAGTACCAGATATTCGTCGACCTCCAAATCCTCGAACCTGGTGGCATCAAAATAGTATATCTTCCCCGCCCGCCTGAAACGAACCCCCACTACCCTAGCCATGATACCTTTCCCCTTACTTATCGCTTGCTCGGTAGGTCCAACATCAAGACCTCTAAGGCCAAACGAAGGTTAACATTGCTCTCCAACTGTTGCAACACTTTCCGTATGGAGGAGATGAACTCCTTTATCTCTCCTAACTCATGTGCCCGTGCCTCTTCAACCAGGGCATTTCGCCGATCGATATTCTCCATCTTATCCAAGCACCCCTCTTTAGCCAAGAGGAGGTCTCTCCACCAGCCGAGCCATAGGGTCAGGATCTCTTTCGCCCTTTGGGGCTGGCTTCCCCAGCGCTGGGCAAAGGAGAGCCTCTCCAGCCGCCTGGCAGCGGGGAGGGACAAGAGTTCATCTAGTCGCCCGTTCCGCTCCTTCAACAAGGCTTCATTTTGGACCGCTTCTACCGCCCAGCCCATCCTCCCCGCGGCGAGGGCAGCGATGAGATGAGCCCGCTCCCCCTCAAGGCCCCACCTTCGCTCCAACGCCTCGCGGATGAGGTCTATGGAGGGGGGTCGCAGGTTGAAAACCTGGCAGCGGGAGACTATGGTGGGGAAGAGAAGGTCGGTATGGAGAGCGGTGAGGAGGAGAACCACATGGGGCGGTGGCTCCTCTAGGGTTTTCAATAAGCAGTTAGCCGCCCCAGGGGTCATATTCTCCGCCTGGGGGATGATGAAGACCTTCCATCTCCCCTCGAAGGGCTTGAGGACTACATCGCTTTTGATGGAACGGATGACGTCGATGCCCAGGGCCGTGGAGCCCTCCCGCCCCTCCAGAAGCCGCTCCTGGTAGGCCGAGTCCACCATCCGCACATCGGGGTGAATCCCTTGGGAGACCTTACGGCAGGAGAGGCATTCGCCGCAAGGTATATCTTCCCCTGTACAGTTCAGAGCCTGAGCCACATTTAAAGCCAGGGTGGTCTTCCCGATGCGAGGAGAGCCGGTGAAAAGATAGGCATGGGATATACTCCCCCGCGTGAAGGAGTTTTGAAGAAGGGTAACAGCCCATTCGTGCCCCACAACTTGCCACATTTCGCAACCCTCATACATTGTACCACATCGTCCTTTAAGGCTCCAAACTCGCTAGTCATCTTTTCAAATCGTTGCTTCTGTGCTATAATAATCAGGTAAGGGCGGTTAGCTCAGTTGGCTAGAGCGCTACGTTGACATCGTAGAGGTCACAAGTTCAAGTCTTGTACCGCCCACTGAAAAGGCTGTGACGGGGACGAGTCCCGAGGTACCGCTCCAGGGAGGAGGAGGCCGCGACTGCAAGCCCCTCCAGCATAGGGCCCGGGGGAAAACCACCTCTGAGCCTACCCCGGAAAGGTTATCGAGTATGGGGCTACGGGAGCGCCCGTTATCGCGCCAAGAGGGCACGATTTACGTGCTGAAATTGGGTGGAACCGCGGCAGAGCCCGCCCCAAGGCGGGCTCTCTTCTTTAGGGTGGAAAGATGAGGCGTCTTACGAAGGTAGATTTGTTGCTCTTCGCGGTGGTACTGATCTGGGGCGCATTCTTCAGTGTCGTCAAATACACGTTGCAGGAGATCGGCCCTCTCGCCTTCGCTACCGCTCGCTTCTTAGGCGGTTCTATCTTCCTGTTGGCCCTGGTCTATTTGGTGGAGGGGAAGCCCGTCATCAGAAGGGAAGATTGGCTGCGGGTGGGGGTGGTAGGCATCCTAGGCATCGGCTTCTACCAGATCCTCTTCACCTTGGGCATCTACTATACCACGGCCTCCAACTCCTCCCTGCTCATAGCCACCGGGCCCATCTTCACCCTCCTCTTCGCCGCCCTCTTCCGGGAGGAACGGATCGTGCCCCTCCAGATAGCGGGCATCTTGGTCTCCTTCCTGGGGGTGGCTATGATCGTGGGAGCCCAGTCAGGAGGGTTGACCCTCAGCGTGGAACACCTGAAAGGGGACCTCTTCACTCTCACCTGCGCAGCCATCAATGGCCTATGCGTGGTGATCTCCAAGCGACCTTTGAAGCGCCATTCTGCCCTGCGCCTAATGACCGTATCCTTTGTCCTGGGGACCCTTTCCATGCTCCCCTTCACTTGGAGGGCGCTACTCTATCAGCCATGGGCCCACCTCTCGCTGAACAGCTGGCTAGGGCTGGGGTATAGTTCCTTCATCGCCGCGGGGTTGGGTTACGCCCTTTGGTTTTGGGCCGTCGGGGAGATAGGAGCCACCCGCACCATGGTCTATAACTATCTGATACCGGTGGTGGCGGTGGGGGTAGCCGTCTTGACTTTAAGGGAGCATTTCGGCCCCTTGCAGGCTCTGGGGGCTCTTGTCGTCTTCGTGGGCATCGCCTTGGCGCGCTTGACGCCTCCTTCCAGGATCCCGAGGGATAGAAGAGCGGAAGCAGCGTTGATAATAGGGGGTAGTGATGATGACTAAGGATGAGACCCTTAGGCGGTCAATCGATCTAAGAAGGAGAAAACGATGTCCGTAAAGGATCCCGAGGGAAAGGAGAACGATCTGGAGGCCATGCGCCATTCGGCCTCTCATATCATGGCCGACGCGGTGCTTAAACTCTTCCCTGGGGCCAAACTAGGCATAGGCCCGGCCATCGAGGAGGGGTTCTACTACGACTTCGACCTGCCCCGCTCCCTCACCCCTGAGGACCTGGAGACCATCGAGGCTCGGATGAGGGAGATAATCGAGGCCCACTACCCCTTCGAGCGCCAGGAGATCTCTCGAAAGCAAGCGCAAGCCCTCTTCTCCGACCAGCCCTTCAAACTGGAACTGATCGCTCGCCTGCCCGAGGAGGAGACCATCTCTATCTATACTCACGGCGATTTCACCGACCTCTGCCGGGGGCCCCATGTGGAGCATACGGGCCAGGTGAAAGAAGAAGGGCTGAAACTTCTGAGCGTGGCAGGGGCCTACTGGCTGGGCAGCGAGACCCGCCCCATGTTACAGCGGATCTACGGCACCGCCTGGCCCACGGCCCAAGAGTTAGAAGCCTACCTAGAGAGGCGGGAGGAGGCGGAGAGAAGAGACCACCGCCGCCTGGGCAAGGATTTGGATCTATATAGCCTCCACGAGGAGGCAGGGGCGGGGCTCATCCACTGGCAGCCCAAGGGAGGGATGATCAGGACGTTGATCGAGGATTTCTGGCGCCAGGAGCACCTGAAGGCCGACTATGAGATCATATACTCGCCCCATATCGGGAAGAGCGAACTTTGGGAGAGGAGCGGTCACTTGGAGTTCTACCGGGACCTGATGTACTCGCCTATGGATATCGAGGGGCAAGATTATTTCCTCAAGCCCATGAACTGCCCCTTCCACATCATGATGTATAGAAGCAGGCTGCACAGTTACCGGGACCTCCCCTTGCGCTGGGCGGAGTTAGGCACCGTCTATCGGTACGAGCGCTCCGGCGTCCTCCACGGGCTTATGCGGGTGCGAGGCTTCACCCAAGACGATGCCCACATCTTCTGTACCCCGGAGCAGATCGGGGGCGAGATAGTGAGGCTCCTCAATTTCACCTTGCACATCCTGGGCTCCTTTGGCTTCCGGGAGTATAACTTCTTGCTCTCCACGCGGCCGGAGAAGTACGTGGGACGGGTTGAGGATTGGGAGAAGGCCGAGGAGTCTTTGCGCCGAGCCCTGGAAGAGCAAGGGTTACCCTATGAGGTGGACGAGGGGGCAGGAGCCTTTTACGGCCCCAAGATAGATATCGACATCAAGGACGCTTTGGGGCGGGCCTGGCAACTGACCACTATCCAGTTCGATTTCAACCTGCCGGAGCGGTTCGATATGACCTATGTAGGGCATGATGGGAAGGAACATCGGCCTTACATGGTCCACCGGGCCCTCTTGGGCTCCTTGGAGCGGTTCTTCGGCATACTGATCGAGCATTACGGAGGGGCCTTCCCCGTCTGGCTGGCCCCCACACAAGCCATACTCATCCCCATCACCGACGAGCATGTGGCTTATGCCAACCAGGTGGCAGAGCGACTGCAAGGCGAGGGCTTCCGGGTGCAGGTAGACGACAGAAGCGAGCGCATGCAGGCCAAGATCCGCGATGCCCAACTAGAAAAGATACCCTACATGCTGGTCATAGGGGACAGGGAGGTGAAAGAGGAGGCCGTCTCCGTTCGCCTGCGTACCGAGGAGGACCTGGGGCCAAAGCCCGTCGAGGAGTTCATAGAGATGGCAAAGGAGGCGGTGGAAGAGAAGAGGCAAAACTGAGAATGTAGCCAACATAGAGACTGTGTGAACTGGTATCCAGACTGGGCGGGAGAATCAGGCTTCTCTAGCTACCAGGAGGACTGCGATGATAGAGTACCTGATCGATTTGGTTGCTCATCCAGATTTAGTACGAAACCTCCTAGCTGAAGGGATTGGTATCTTCATAACCGTCATAGTGATCGACCAGTGGTTCAAGTGTCGCGAACGTAAGAAGTGGGAAAAGGTCGAGCGAGAGGTAAGAGATAGGATTGCCCAGCTTCTCAACGGTCTCCTCACTACTGTTCGGGCACAAATGAAGATACCTTTCGATTTACCGAAGGCTAAAGTGGATGAGCCAACGGAAGTCTATATTGAAAGGCTGAACCAGGCGGGCAATTCAGTATTTACTGACCTCTTTGGGGATGCCTTTGCAGTTAGAGCTAGGCCTATTCTATGGAACATGGGGTCCGAACGATGGGTTCTTCTAGTCAACGAGCTTGCCACCATACTAAAGGGCATACAGACGATCATAGGTATATATGGTTCACATCTTGAGGCTGATCTACTTCATGCGTTACTAGAACTGGAAGACAAGGGCGACAGTATGGCTGTCTGGCCTAGAGTCGCTCCAGAGGTCTTCGATTCACCCGAGAGAGGACAGGTCATCGTGAATCTGACAATTGAAGAGCTTAGAAAGATGGTCCTACATGTGCTCAAGGTAAGGAAAATGCTGATCTAGTATTCCTAAGCAGAATGTCGTCAACTAGTAAAGCGGGCCCGATGTATGTCGGGCCTCTTGTTGTTGCAGGACTGTTTCACTCACCGCACCACCACCCACACGCTAAAGGTTTGAATCGGCTCCGCCTCCTCCCGGGTAAAACAAAGCGGCCCAACTACACAGGGCCGCTCCTACATCTAAAAAGTTCCCCAGGCAACGACCTACTCTCCCAGGGGGTTGCCCCCCAAGTACCATGGGCGCTGGAGGACTTAACTTCCGGGTTCGAAATGGGACCGGGTGTTTCCCCTCCGCTAAAGTCACCTGAGGAACCAACTTTTATGTTAAGACAACTGAAGCAATCGAGCCCAGATTCTGCCGCGCCACTGTTAAGCCCTCGACCATTAGTACGGCTTAGCTGAACCCCTCGCGGGGCTTACACATGCCGCCTATCAAGCAGGTGGTCTACCTGCGGTCTTACCCCCTTAACGGGGTGGGTGACCTCATCTTGAGGTGGGCTTCCCACTTAGATGCTTTCAGCGGTTATCCCTTCCAGACATAGCTACCCAGCGATGCCCCTGGCGGGACAACTGGCACACCAGCGGTCTGTTCACTCTGGTCCTCTCGTATTAAGAGCAACTCCCCTCAAGTCACCTGCGCCCACAGCGGATAGAGACCGACCTGTCTCACGACGGTCTGAACCCAGCTCACGTACCGCTTTAATGGGCGAACAGCCCAACCCTTGGGACCTACTCCAGCCCCAGGATGCGATGAGCCGACATCGAGGTGCCGAGCCTGGCCGTCGATGTGAACTCTCGGGCCAGACTAGCCTGTTATCCCCGGGGTAGCTTTTATCCGTTAAGCCACGGCCCTTCCACTCGGAACCGTGGGATCACTAAGCCCGACTTTCGTCTCTGCTCGACTTGTAGGTCTCACAGTCAAGCTCCCTTATGCCTTTACACTCTTCGGCTGGTTTCCATTCAGCCTGAGGGAACCTTTGGGCGCCTCCATTACCTTTTGGGAGGCGACTGCCCCAGTCAAACTGCCCACCAGGCACTGTCCCCATGCCGGATAACGGTCATGGGTTAGAGCCAAGATTTAACCAGGCTGGTATTTCAAGGACGACTCCACCGAGGCTGGCGCCCCAGCTTCTTAGTCTCCCAGCTATCCTACACAAGCTAAACCCTAACTCAATACCAAGCTACAGTAAAGCTCCACGGGGTCTTTTTGTCCTGCTGCGGGTAAGGCGCATCTTCACACCTATTTCAATTTCGCCGGGTCCCTCGTTGAGACAGTGCCCCACTCGTTACGCCATTCGTGCGGGTCGGAACTTACCCGACAAGGAATTTCGCTACCTTAGGACCGTTATAGTTACGGCCGCCGTTCACCGGGGCTTCAGTTC
>JAUVHF010000217.1 GCA_030593425.1 Anaerolineales bacterium | reverse complement strand
AGCGATCTTTTGGGCGATCTCCACATCGTCGGTATTCAAGTAAACGTTATAGGCGATGAGAGGGTCGCGGGCTCCCACTACCGTGGCCCCGGCCTTGCCTAACTGTCGTGGGCCGTAGTCTGGCTCCCGATCCGGATCGGTCTCGATCGTCTCCTTGAGCCCCTCGTATTCGCCACGGCGGATATAGGCTAGGTCTGCCCTCTCTGGCCTAGTGGCAGCCTTCTCATAGAGGTAGACCGGTATCGAGAGTTCGGTGCCTATCCGCTCCCCTAGCCGCTTAGCCGTCTGGACGCACTCTTCCATAGTGACCCCCCTGAGGGGGATGAAGGGCACCACGTCCGTCGCGCCGATCCTAGGGTGTTCTCCCTGATGCTCTTCCATATCTATCAGTTCCGCCGCCTTTTTCACGGCGCGGAAGGCTGCCTCCTCCACTGACTCTGGCTGGCCAGCAAAGGTCACGACCGCCCGGTTGTGATCGGCGTCCATCTGGAGATCCAAGAGTTGGGCCCCCCTAACTCCTGTGATCTCGGCCACTATCTGATCGATGACCTCTTTTCTTCTCCCTTCGCTGAAGTTGGGGACGCATTCCACGAGCCTTCGCATCGGTATCCTCCCTCCCCAGAATGGTAGGCCTCCAAGCCATAATATCATATCGAGAGGGAATCTTCAACCTTGACAACTGTCACCCCTTGCGCTATAATGGGCCCGATCTTCTCTAAGGAGGTGAAGAGGTGCGCTACGATTCAAGGGGTAGCATCGCCGTTTTTCCTTGTCGTAGTGCGCCTATGGGCCGATAGGTTATGGTAAGTTTGGGCCGCGGGCGCACTAGGGCCCGCGGTTTTGTTTTGGGCCGTGGGCTATCCCACGGTCTTCTTAATGGAGGTGAGAGAGATGAACCGCTTTGTTTACGAGGCCAAGGCCTCTTATGCCTTCGTGGAACGGAAGTTCAACCTGGTGAAGCGTTACTGGGGGTGGGAGTTGGTTTGGCTCACCTACTCGGTCGTCAACTCCTTAGCCATCACCTATATCGGAGCCGGCATGGAAGCGATCACCGGACGCCGGGTGGATACCAGTTACCTGGTTCTCTACCTCTTGGTGGGTACCTTAGTCTGGCACTACTTATCCCTGATCTTCGACAACGTGAGCGAGATGATCGCCTGGGAGCGGTGGGAGGGGACCATCGAGTATACCTTCATGGCTCCTGTCTCCCGCTTCACCCACATGGTGGGGACTACCATCTTCTCGCTGATCTATGGGCTGCTTCACACCGTCGTCATCTTGGCGGTGATCACCCTTCTCTTCCATCTAGACCTAGGGCGGGCCAATCTAGCGGGGAGCTTTTTGGTGCTCATGGCTGGCACTCTCTCTTTCATCGGATTAGGTATCGTGGCTGCGGTGCTTCCTCTGCTCTTTCCCGAGCGAGGCTCTCAGATGACCCACGTCATTCAAGCCTTGGTCTTGCTCATCTCTGGCGTTTACTACCCGGTATCGGTGTTGCCTAACTGGATGCAACCCATAGCCCGACTCTCGCCAGCCACCTATGTCTTGGAAGGCATGCGACAGGGGATGTTACAAGGGGCGATGACACGAAGCCTCCTGGGCTACGTCTGGCCATTATTGGCCATAGGCATTGTTGCCATCCCTGTCGGGGTATTCGTCTTCGCCCAGGCTGAGCGGTACGCCAAGCGTACGGGAAGGCTCAAGAGGAGCGGATAGCCATGATAACCATTCGCCATCATAGGGAGGCGGATCTAGAGGCCCTGGTGCGACTGATCAACCAAGCCGACGCTGTAGACCGGTTAGAGCGTGGCGCCTCGCTAGAGGATGAAGAGTCCTGCTTTTCTCAGGCGATGAAACGAGGGCGTTGCTTTGGGTCTACTTCTGGGTTATAATAGGCGAAAGGATCAGGCGAGGAAGGTCGTTCATGACCCAACACAGCCGCGTACTCGACCCCCAGGAGTTAGAGGGAGCCATCAATCAGATCAAAGGCGTGGTCGCTAATCGGGTAGTCCCCGGTGATAAGGGTGGCCTCTCCGAGATCCATGTTATGGCCTCCACGGAGCGGGCTCCGAAGCAGATCGTCAGGGACATCGAGTCGCTGCTTTTCGTCAAGTTTGGGTTTCGAGTCGACTACCGGAAGATAAGTCTCGTCCAGTTGGGGGAGGAACAGATCTTACCTCTGGGCCTCTCCCGCCTCAAACTTATCTCCGTGCATTGCAAGGCCGGGCCCGTCGGCGTAGAGGCGGAGGTTCAAATCGGGAGCCCGGAAGGGTTGCATGTGGGTTTGGCCGAGGGCGAGGGGGTGGGGGAAGCGGAACTGGTGGCCCAGGCCACCCTCAAGGCTCTCCAGCAGGTAGTGGGAGCCAAGGCCGAACTGGCTCTACACGGAGTAGAGCGGTTCGATTTGGGGGGGAGAAAGATCATAGTGGTGCAGGTCTCCTTCCTCTTCCCCGCTGGCGAAGAGACCCTCTTGGGAGTTAGTTTCATCGGAGGCGAGGGAGAGATGGAAGCCAGCGCAAGGGCAGCCTTAGATGCTGTGAACCGCCGCCTACCGGTGATCAAACTCTCCTAACCTTT
>JAUVHF010000183.1 GCA_030593425.1 Anaerolineales bacterium | reverse complement strand
GAAGGAGATGGGGCTAGACCAACCCCTTCCGGTGCAGTTCTACAACTACCTGGCCAAGTTGGCCCGAGGAGAGATGGGCAAGAGCTGGCGCACGGGGCAACCGGTGCGCAAGGACCTCACGCAGCGCCTGCCCGCCACCCTGGAACTGGCCCTGGCGGCCACCCTGATGGCTGTGGTGGCGGGCCATATTTTGGGCCTGCTGGGGGCCATCAAGCAGAACTCGCTCCTAGATCAGATTATCCGAGGGATCGCCATCTTGGGTGCTTCTACGGCCCTCTTCTGGTTAGCCCTTGTCTTTATCTTCTTATTCTATTACCGTTTGGGGTGGGCGCCAGCGCCTTTGGACCGGCTCGATGTGGGCATCCAACCACCAACACGCATCACTGGCATGTATGTGGCGGATAGCCTGTTGACTGGCAATTGGGGCGCCTTCCGTAGTAGTCTGAATCACCTCTTTTGGCCGGCCATCACCCTGGCCTTCGTTGTCAGCGCGCCCATCACCAAGATCGTTCGCGCTGCCATGCTGGATGTGCTCCATTCCGACTTCATCCGCACAGCCCGCACCATCGGTGTCGCCTACCGGGAGATCATCTTCCGCGACGCTTTGCGCAACGCCCTGATCCCTATTTTGACCACCATCGGCATCGTATTCGGCTATCTCATGGCCGGAAGCGTCCTCGTGGAGCAGATATTCGCTTGGCCTGGCATCGGCTCTTACGCCTGGATGGCCCTGGTGAATAAGGACTTTGAGGCCATCCAAGGGTTCGTCCTCCTCATCGCTGCCCTGTATGTGATCTTGAATCTGGCGATCGATCTCCTGTATAGCGTGATCGATCCTCGCATCCGATTGGGGTGATCCGCCATCTGGAAAGAGGGTACCGGCTCGTTAGGCTGAGGGAGGAGTTAAGATCGTGAGTGTGGAGGCCGCTGCGGCTGTCCACCCGAGGGTAGCAGCTGAAGAAGGTCGCTTGCGCAGTCTCTGGCGTGTGGTTCGCGAGCACCGCATGCTACTCGTGGGCTTGCTCATCTTGGGTACTGTGCTCCTCGTGACCGCCATCGGACCGGTCTTGGTCCCATACGGCCCGTTGCAGACCAGCCCAGAGTTGAAATTACAGCCCCCTTCGGCTGACCACCCCATGGGCACCGACAACTTCGGCCGAGATATCGTCTCCCGAGTGGTCCACGGCGCTCGACTAGATCTGCTCATCGCTTTCTCGGTAGTGATCATAGCCCTGGGGGTCGGTTCCTTGGTGGGCACCCTCTCTGGCTATTATGGGGGGATCGTTGACGACGTAGTGATGCGCATTACCGATGTACTTTTCGCTTTCCCCTCCTTCATCCTGGCTATGGCTATCACCGCCATGTTGGGCAATACCATCCCCAACGTCATCATCGCTATCGCCATCGCCTATATCCCCTACTTCGTCCGACTCACCCGGGGTGAGATCCTCTCCGCCCGGGAGTTGGGCTACGCCGAGGCCGCTCGCTGTGTGGGCAACCCCGATTGGCGGATCATGTATATTCACTTGTTACCTAACTGTCTCACCCCTAGCCTGGTGCAGGCCACCCTTTGTTTGGGCTGGGCCATCCTGGATACTTCAGGCTTGGCGTTCTTGGGGTTGGGCATCCGTCCGCCCACCCCGGAGTGGGGTGTTTTAGTGAGCGAAGGAGCGCAAAATATCATCTCTGGCCAGTGGTGGACCTCCGTCTTCCCTGGTGCCGTTATCGTCTTCACCGCCCTCGGTTTCAACCTAGTGGGCGACAGCCTGCGGGATATCACCGCTCGGGAGGAGAGGTGACCATGGTGGAAGCCAAGGGACTATTGCACATCCAAGACCTGAGCGTCACCTTCCCCAGTCGCGATGGGCGAGTTGCCATCCTGGATGGGGTCTCTTTCGAGGTGTTGGAGAACGAGATCGTGGGTTTGGTAGGGGAGAGCGGCTCTGGCAAGACTATGACCTCCTTGGCGGTGATGGGCTTTCTCCCTCCCTCAGGTCAGGTAGCCGGGGGCGAGATCTGGTTCAAGGAGAAGGATCTACTCCGTCTCAGCGAGGAGGAGATGCAGAGGGTAAGGGGCCGCGAGATCGCCATGATCTTTCAGAGCATCCGCAGCGCTCTGAATCCCCTAATGCGGGTGGGTGACCAGGTGGCCCGGGTCTATCAGCTCCAGCGAGGGTTGACTGGCAAGGAAGCCTATCAGGAAGCGGTGAGGATATTGAATCGCATGGGCATCCCCGACGCGGAGAGACGAGCTCGTACCTATCCTCATCAACTGAGCAGGGGGATGTGTCAGCGGGTTCTGGTGGCCATGATGGTGGCTTGCCAACCCGAACTCCTCATCGCCGATGAGCCTACCACCGGCTTGGACGTCACCATCCAGGCCCAGATCTTCGAATTGATGAAGGATGTGCAACAGGCCACGGGGGCCTCCCTCCTCCTCATCACCCACGATCTAGGAGTGGTGGCTGAGACTTGCCAGAGGGTGGTGGTGATGTACGCTGGCCAGGTGATGGAAACCGCTCCCGTGGAGCCCCTCTTCGCTCAGTCCTGTCACCCCTATACCCAGAGCCTTCTCCGCTCCATATTGCGGGTGGACAAGGTGGTGGAGATACCGGAGGCCGACGTGAGCCTCAGCGAGGGGGTGACTTATGGCCTTCGAGGTTGCCGGTTCGCCTTGCGTTGCCCGGTCGTCTTGCCCCGCTGTTGGGAAGAGCAGCCCCCTAAAGAAGAGGTTGAACCCGACCATTGGGTCTTCTGCCATAATTACGGTTAGATCATGGAACCTTTGCTACAAGTCGTAGAGTTGGTCAAGAGTTTTCGAGAAGGACCTTTAGTGCTTTGGGCGGTGAATGGGGTGACTTTCCAGATCTACCCCGGCGAGACGGTGGGGATGGTGGGGGAAAGCGGCTGTGGGAAGACCACTACCGCCCGTTGTATTCTCCGCCTGATGGAGCCCACCGCGGGGCAGGTCTATTTCAACGGCAGCGACCTAACTAAACTCTCCGCAAGGGAGATGAGGCGCCAGCGCCGCAACCTCCAGATGGTCTTCCAGGACCCGGATACCTCCCTCAACCCTCGCTTCACCGTGCGGCGCACCCTGGCTGAACCCCTTCGGCTCCATAACTTGGTGAGCGGGCAAGGGTTGGAAGAGCGACTGCGGGAGACGATGATCCGGGTGAACATGGACCTCGGGTTTCTGGATCGCTACCCCCATCAACTGAGTGAGGGGCAGAAGCAACGCGTGGGGATAGCCCGGGCCATCATCACCGAGCCCCAGTTCGTGGCTCTGGATGAGCCCACCTCCTCGTTGGACATGTCCATCCGCATCCACGTCATCGGCCTCCTCCAAAGGCTCCAGGAAGAGTTGGGGATGACCTACCTTTTCATCTCTCACGATTTGAGCGCGGTGCGCGCTATTTGCAATCGGGTCATGGTGATGTACTTGGGGCGGATCGTGGAGGCGGGGCCG
>JAUVHF010000163.1 GCA_030593425.1 Anaerolineales bacterium | reverse complement strand
TCTTCCAGGGGGATGGAGAAGGGATCGATCTTGACCAGGGTGCGGCAAGTGTCTTTATGGCCCTCCGGAGGGCCCAACTCCACACCCTCTCGCTTCATCAAGGCGCTGGCCTCTGCTATCTCCACCGCTTGGATGGTGATCCTCTCTACCTCCTCAAGAGCGAGGCGAGAACTGGAGGCGAACCCCCAAGCGCCATCGACGAGGACCCGTATGCCAAAGCCTTGCTCTCTATCCAAAGAGAGGCCCTCCACCACGCCGTTCTTGACATCTATCCTCTCCGTTGCCAAGTGGATGATCCGTATATCGCCGTAAGCGGCTCTCTTCAACTGGGCTAGGTTTAGGGCCCGATGGGCTAACTCTTTCAAGATCCCCTCCTGGATAGACTAATTGACAAACGAGCGATACGAGACGTATACTATATAGAAGAATATGGGAGGCATCGATGCCCCTTTACGAATATGTTTGTGATGATTGCCAGATGAGATTTGAGGCCTTGCGCACTTTCAGCCAGGCCGATGATCTCTTGCCTTGTCCCCGTTGCCAGAGCAAAAAGACCAAGCGGGCCATCTCCCGTTTCGCCGCCTTCAGCAAAACCGGTGGGGAGAGAGCCGGTCGATCCTTGGGCGGCAGCCCCTGTGCCGCCTGCTCGGCGGATAGTTGCGCTACTTGCAGTTGACCTCCTCTACGCGTGGGGGTATCTCCGCTTAAGGTCGCTTGCCCCATCTTAGACCAGTTAGGGCTTTTTGTCAACGCTTCGCCGCTATGGTAGAATCCCTATCCGTGGAAGAGAGCAAAGAGTTCGCTTTCCAGGTGATAGGTCGTTCTCCCGAGAGTTGGGCTCGGGCAGGGGTGATACGTACCCCTCATGGGGAGATCCCCACCCCTGTCTTCGCCCCTGTGGGCACCCAGGCGACGGTGAAGTCTGTCTCGCCGCGGGAACTCTTGGAACTGGGGGCTACCCTCATCTTAGCCAATACCTATCATCTCTACCTCCGACCTGGCCCAGAGGTAGTGGCCAGCCTGGGGGGGATACATCCCTTCATGGGCTGGGAAGGGCCGATTATGACCGATAGCGGTGGCTTCCAAGTCTTCAGCCTGGCGCACCTCCGAAGGATGGATGACGAGGGGGTGACCTTCCGTTCCCATCTCGACGGCTCGGAGCAACATCTCACGCCAGAAAGGGTGATAGAGCTCCAGGAGCAGTTGGGGGCCGATCTCATCCTTTGTCTAGACATCTGCACCCCTTATCCCAGCAGCCGGGAGCGGAGCGAGGCCGACTTGAGGCGGACCCATCACTGGGCGGAGCGGTCTCTTAAGGCTCATACCCGCTCCGACCAGGCCCTCTTCGGTATCCTGCAGGGTGGGACATATGCTCGTCTAAGGGAGGAGAGCGCCCGCTTCTTCGCCGACTTAGATTTCCCCGGTTATGCCATCGGGGGGTTGAGCGTGGGGGAGCCGAAGGAGATGATGCATCAGATGTTGAAGGTGACGGTACCCCTTCTGCCCGAGGATAAGCCCAGGCACCTTCTGGGGGTTGGCTCTCCGGAAGACTTATTTGAGTGCACGGGCCTGGGGATCGATATCTTCGATTGTGCCCTGCCCACCCGCATCGCTCGCAACGGCTCCTTCTTCACCCGCCACGGGCGGCTCAATATCCGCAACTCCCGGTACACCGATGACCCAGCGCCCGTTGAGGAGGGGTGCGAGTGCTACGCTTGCCAGAACTTCTCCCGGGCCTATCTGAGGCATCTGGTGATGGCTAAGGAGATTCTGGGGGTTCGCCTGGCTACCTTTCATAACTTACATTTCATGTTCAACCTAATGAGGGAGATACGGGAGGCGATATTGAGGGGGGATTTCGTGGCTCTCAAGGAGGAGTTTCTAGCCTCTTATGAGATGGTGGACTACGAGACCCGCATGAGGAACAGGGAGGCTTGGTTGGCCAGGCTGCGGGGGGGATAGCGTGCTTCAAGCCCTGATCTTAGGCCTCGTCCAGGGGGCCACGGAGTTTTTGCCCATAAGCAGTTCCGGCCACTTGGTACTCGTCCCTTGGCTCCTCGGTTGGGAGGATCCAGGTTTGGCCTTCGACACTTTTCTTCACCTGGGGAGCCTGGTCGCCGTCCTGGCTTACTTTCGGCACGATCTTTGGAGTCTAGCCTTGGCTTGGGCAGGTAGCCTTAGGGAGCGGAGTTTGGGTGACCCCCAAGCCCGGGTCGCCTGGCTCATCATCTGGGGTACACTCCCCGCAGTGGTCATGGGGCTCACCCTGGAGAGTCTCTTCCAACGGCTCTTCGCTGCGCCGGTTTGGGTGTCGATCCTTCTTTTGGTGACAGGCCTGCTCTTACTCCTGGGCGAGGGGGTGCGGAAGAGCGAAAGCCGGATGGAAAGTCTGACCTGGCTTGATGCTCTCCTTGTCGGCTTGGCACAAGGGGTAGCCATCGCCCCGGGGGTATCCCGCTCTGGGGCTACCATCAGCGTAGGGCTTTGGCGAGGCCTTGAGCGGGAGGAAGCGGCCCGCTTTTCCTTCCTCTTGGCCATCCCTGCCATTTTGGGGGCTAACCTTCTCCAACTTTGGGAGCTGGCTAAACTATCAGGTGGTGGGGAGGTGGCATCCACGCTCCTCTTGGGTTTCGTGGCTGCCGCCGTCAGCGGCTATCTGGCTATCCGTTTCTTCTTGGGTTTTCTTAAGCGGCGCTCCCTCTACCCTTTCTCTCTCTACTGCTGGCTCCTGGGCACGCTCACGCTCCTTTTAGCCCTCCTCCGAGGATAAGATGCTTGCTTCGGCTTCGTTCCCTGGCCTGCCATCCCTAGACCCTGTCGGGTCTGGGACAGGGCGTGCCAGCCTGCCCCGGTACTTGCCAGCCCGTCCTGGTACCCCGGCCTGGTACGCCTTGGGGCAGGCGACTTGGGCCAGGGGCCGGGGCGCAGGCAGGACAGGCCCTTCGGCTTCGCTCCCTTCGGCTGCGCTCAGGGCAGGCAGGACAAGCCCTTTCCGCCACCTCATCTTACTGGCCGTTCTTGGTCCCCTTTTGATTGGCTGCATCCCCACCATAGCCACGATAGAGCCCCACCCCCCGGTCGATCTCCGGCTTGCTGGCTCCACCTCCATGCAACCTCTGATGGAAGCCTTGACTGAGGCTTATGGTTCACGGTACGAGTACGTGACCTTCGCTCTCGAGAGTCGCAACTCGCAGGTGGGGTTGGACGCTCTGCGCGATGGAGCCATCGATATCGCCTTGGTCTCGCGGGAGATGAGACCTGAGGAGAGGGGTGGGCTTCTGGCCACACCGATAGCCAGGGATGGCATAGCCATCTTGGTCAACGAGGAGAACCCTACTGGCGCTCTCACTCTGGAGGAGCTACGGTCGATCTTTGCCGGAGAGACCTTATCTTGGGAAGAGGTGGGAGGCCAGGAAGGGGTTCATCCCCACGACTCACCCCGAGGGGAGATCCAAGTGGTGAGTCGGGAGGAGGGGTCAGGGACGAGGAGGGCTTTTGAGGCTTTGGGCATGGACGGTAAGCGAGTGACCTCCACGGCGGTGGTGATGCCCACAGATAAAGCGGTAGGCGAACATATCGCCCAGATGCCCAGGGCGATAGGCTACGCCTCTATGGCTGACCTTCCCTCGGGTGTTAAGCCCCTCCGGATCGGTGGGGTGGAGCCCAGCCCGGCTACGGTTTCTTCTGGAGAATACCCTCTCGTACGCCTCTTCCTTCTGGTAACTGAAAGGCGACCCCACCAGGAGGTTCAAGCCTTCATCGATTTCTGCCTCAGTCCGGCGGGGCAGGCGATAGTAGAGCGGAAGTATGGAGGGGCGGGATAAGGGAGGCCTTGCTGGCACCTTATCCTGTTCAGTAGATAGATAATCAGTTGTTGTAGGAGTGTCTCTTTTCTGGAAGCCCGCGAGGGGCTCCCCTAGATCTGGCGCTACGTGGTGGGCCGTTCCTTTTGGAGTTGGGCCTGGACGCAAGCCTCGAATTCGGTCGCTTCTCGTTCGTAGGGGTGCCTCGCTTGGTCGTACCCCACCTTCAACCAGTGGCTGAGATACCGCCAGAGGAACCTCAGAA
>JAUVHF010000029.1 GCA_030593425.1 Anaerolineales bacterium | reverse complement strand
ATACAAATGGTGCGCAGGAAGACCACACGGCGGAAGCCGAGGCGGGAGAAGAGGAACGTACCGCACGCCCAGGCCCACATCCATGCTACTTTCAATAACACCATCATCACCTTCACCGACCAGGCCGGCGCTGTGCTCTTTTGGGGCAGCGCGGGGACAGTAGGGTTCAAAGGCTCCCGCAAGAGCACCCCTTACGCTGCCCAGATGGCGGCCCAAGCCACGGCTAAGCAGGCGATGGATTATGGGGTAAGGGAGGTAGACATTTTGGTCAAGGGGCCTGGCCCGGGACGGGAAGCGGCCATCCGCTCCTTGCAGGCTGCAGGGTTGAGGGTGGGTTCGATAACCGACGTGACCCCCATCCCCCATAACGGCTGCCGGCCTCCCAAGAAGCGGAGGGTCTAACCGAAGGGTTTCCTACTTTGGAGGTATGATGGCCAGATATAGAGGGCCGGTATGTAAGTTATGTCGTCGAGAGGGGCAGAAACTCTTCCTGAAGGGAGAACGGTGCTTCACCCCTAAGTGTGCCATGGAGCGACGGCCTTACCCGGCGGGCATGCACGGTAGGCGGAGGCAATTCCGGCGACGAGTATCGGAATATGGGACGCAGTTGCGGGAGAAACAGAAGGCCAAACGGATCTATGGTGTCTTGGAGAGACAGTTCCGCCGCTACTTCGAGGAGGCCGAGCGACGCCCGGGGCTCACCGGTCTCAACCTCCTAATGATGCTCGAGACTAGGCTAGACAATGTCGTCTATCGCTTAGGCCTAGCCTCTTCCCGAGCCCAGGCTCGACAACTGGTGCGCCACGGCCATTTCAGCGTCAACGGGCGGAAAACAAACATCCCCTCCTACCTAGTTCGCCCTAGCAGTGAGATAGCGGTGCGAGAGAGATCCAAGGAGATGGCCTACTTTCGGGATGTGGCCCAGAGGCTAGGAGAGAGGCCTCTTCCTGAATGGTTGAGCCTGGACGAGGAAACCCTATCGGCACGGGTCTTGGCTTTCCCATCAAGGGATGATGTGGAGATCCCTCTCTCGGAGCAGTTGATTGTGGAGTATTATAGTAGGTAATCCTCTCAAAAGGAGGTTGTAGTCTTGTTGGATCTAGTTCTTCCCAAAGTAGAGAGTGAGGCTTCTTCTAAGAACTACGGGAAGTTCGTCATCGGCCCGCTGGAGACAGGATACGGTATCACTTTGGGCAATTCCCTAAGGAGGGTGCTTCTCTCTTCCTTGCCTGGAGCGGCGGTGACTTCTATCAAAGTTAATGGCATCCATCATGGGTTCTCGCCCATCCCTCATGTCAAAGAGGATACCATGGCCCTCATTTTGAACGTGAAGCAGATCAGGTTTAGGCTTCACGCCGATGACCCAGTGCGGCTCTATGTATCTAGGAGGGGAGAAGGGGTGCTTACCGCCGGGGATGTAGAGTGTCCCAGCGACGTGGAGATCATCAACCCGGCCCTAAAACTGGCGAGGCTCGATTCCGATGAGGCTCATCTGGAGATGGAGTTGGTTGTGGAACGGGGTCGGGGGTACTCCCCCAGCGAGGAGCGGGGGAAGTTACCCATCGGGGAGTTGCCGGTGGATGCCATCTTCAGCCCGGTGCGGAGGGTGGCGTACCATGTGGGGCGTGTCCGCGTTGGCCCGGTGACCGATTTCGATGAGCTGGTGATGGAGATGTGGACCGATGGCAGCATTCAGCCAGAGGAGGCGTTAAGCACGGCTGCCCAGATCCTGGTCCGCCACTTGGCCCTCATCGTCGATTACGGCGGCTTGGTGGTGGAGGCGGTGGAAGAGGTCGAAGAGGCGATCCCACCTCGGATCTACGAGATGCCGATAGAGGATCTGGACCTCTCGGTACGGGCCTTCAACTGCTTGAAGCGAGCAGGGCTCACCAAGGTGGGCGAGATCCTGGAGAGGCTCGAGAAGGGGGATGAGGAGATGATGGCTATCCGGAACTTCGGCAAGAAGTCCCTCGATGAACTTAAGGAGGCGTTGGACGAGAAAGGGTTCTTGGCCCTTATCGAGGAGACGCCCTCATGAGGCATCGAGTGGCCGGCCGTCGGCTCAAGCGCTCCCGAGGACATAGGCGCGCCCTCTTCCGGAACCTCATCACCGAACTCTTTCGGCACGGAAGGATCCGCACCACCGAGGCCAAGGCTAAGGCTGTGCGAGGGGAAGCGGAGAGGCTGATAACCCTGGCCAAGCGAGGGGATCTCCACGCCCGGAGGCAGGTGTTGCGCACTATCGCCGATGCCCAGATAGTGAAAGGGCTCTTTGACGAGATCGCTCCTCGCTACCAAGAGCGGCCAGGAGGGTATACACGGCTGGTGAAACTGGGTCCCCGCTTGGGGGACGCTGCGCCCATGGTGATTTTGGAGCTGGTCGAGTAGCAAAAATGCACCTTGGGGCGGTGGTGGAATACGATGGCACGCGCTACGCTGGCTTTCAGAGGCAGAAAAGGGAGATAACGATTCAGGGGGAGATAGAAAGGGCTCTCGCCTCAGTGACGCAAGAGCAAACTAAAATTGTGGGAGCGGGGCGGACGGATGCTGGCGTTCACGCCACCGGTCAGGTGATCAGTTTCCCTACTGGTTGGAAGAGGTCCCTTTCGGAGTTACAGAGGGCCCTAAACGCCCTTTTGCCCTTTGACATAGCGATCCTTGAACTCTCGGAACTGCCTCTCGATTTCCACGCTCGTAAGAGCGCCCTGAGTCGCAGATATCGGTACACCATCTTCAACCGACCTGTGCGCTCGCCCCTATCCCGGCTCTACGCCTATCACTGGGTGGGGGAGCTAGATCTAGAGGCCATGAAGGGAGCCTTGGGGTTCTTGATCGGAGTCCATGACTTCGCCTCATTCGGCCGTGCCCGAGCAGGTGGAAGCACGATGCGCCAAGTGCTAGAGGTCGATTGCCGTAGAGAAGGAGACTACATCCATATCGATCTCGAGGCCAACGCCTTCTTGAAGCGGATGGTGCGGACTATAGTGGGTACGGTGCTCCTTGTGGGACGGGGAGAAGTGAGCCCTCAGTGGTTCAAAGAGGTCTTGGCGGCGAAGGATAGGAGCCGGGCGAGAGATCTCCTCCCCGCCCATGGGCTCTGCCTCACTAGGGTGAGTTATCCCCGGCGGTACGCGATATGAAGACCTATGCCACAAAGCCAGAGGATATAGAGCGCCGCTGGTGGGTTGTAGATGCAGAAGGGAAGATCTTGGGGCGATTGGCCTCGGAGGTGGCTAAGATCCTGCGAGGCAAGCATAAGCCCTATTTCGCTCCTCATCTCGACACCGGCGATTACGTGATAGTCATAAACGCGGCAAAGATCCGGGTGACGGGCAAGAAACTGGATGACAAGATCTACTACCGCCATTCCGGCTACCCCGGTGGGCTGCGGAGCACTACCTTGGCGGAGATGCTCAAGAAGCGCCCCACCCGGGTCATGCGTCTCGCGGTCCGGGGGATGCTGCCTCATAACCGTTTGGGAAGAGCCATGATGAGGAAGCTGAAGATCTATGAGGGGGAGAGCCATCCTCACCAGGCCCAGAACCCCCAGGAGTTGGAGTTGTAGGAGGCGTTATGGCAGAGAGATATTACTACGGCACTGGCCGGCGAAAGAGCGCCACGGCACGGGTTAGACTCTACCCCGAGGGCAACGGTATCGTGGTCAACGAGAAGCCGGCGGAGGAGCATTTCTCCCGAGAGATAGACCTCTTGCGTCTGAAGGAGCCCTTGCTGGTCACGGGCATGGAAGGCAAGTTTCGTATTACGGTGCGAGTGAACGGTGGCGGCATCAGTGGCCAAGCGGGGGCTATCCGTCACGGGATAGCCCGGGCCTTGCTGGAGGCTGATCCCGAACTCCGGCCTACCCTGCGGAAGGGGGGCTTCCTGACCCGAGACCCTCGGGTGAAGGAGAGGAAGAAGCCGGGCCTCAAGAGGGCGCGCAAGGCTCCTCAATACACCAAGCGGTAGATACGACTTCTTTGGGAAAGAGGGTGGGCCATTCCTAAGGTTGGCTCACCCCTCTTCTTTTGCGGTTACGGCCCGTAGTTCTTGAGGATTAGCGGCAGGTAGAGACGGTAGAGATACTCGACGATCATACCAGACGGGGAATTGACCAGCGCCGCCAGGACGAGTTTTATGGTATCAACGCTCATCAAATAGTTCGCATAGTAGCGAGAGCGTAGCGGGTCGTTGAACTAGCCTTAGAGGCAAAATCACTGCAACTCACTAGGAGGGGTGGAGATGGCTCAAGACAAGGTCGGCGGGCTCCTGGACAGGTTCAAAGAGGGCGCCGAGAAGGCGAAGCAGGCGGCAACTGGGGTAGTGGGGGATGAGAAGGCGGCCCAGGACAGAGTTGGCGAACTATTGACGGGGTTCAAAGAGAGGGCCGCGAAGGCCAAGACGGCTGCCACGGAGATGGTGAGCGACGAGAAACTCGCCGAACTCATCGTGAACGTCACTCATAAGGTGAAGCGCATAAACACCATCCTGGAGAAAGAGGAGTCGGAATTCGTCATCGCATCCTTTGAGTTGACCGTCGGTCTGGGCGTCCCGGAGATCACCCTAGCCATCGGCCGGCGGTAGCCTACCTGGGTAATTCAGGCGGATGGTGAGGGTGCGCCTCTTGAAGACCCTCGAGCGTCAGATGTTACCATGTGATGTCACCTAAAGGTAAGGCCCCCCTCTTCTTGAGATCTATGGAAGGTCTGCGGCCGGGATGGACGCAGACTAATCAACTGATACTACAAAGGCGAAGCAGATGAAACAAGACGGGAGCCCCTTCCGAGCGAGGGTGGAAGGGGAGGCCGGTTAGTGTATGGGATGTGCCCAGGAGGAGCCTAAGGTTTCGGGAATAGGGCTGCAAGCGCTGATGTCTGGGTTGACGGCGTTTCGCTTTGGGAGTACACTGGCAGTCAAACAGAAGGAGTTCAGGCTTTGCCATCCATCTGCAAAATATGAGAATTAGCCAATGAGGAGGATAGGGTGAAAACTGTCTCAGTGTGCGGGGTATATCCTCCTATCCCCACTCCTTTCGAGGAGAGTGGCGCTCTCGCCTTGGGCAGGCTGGCGGAGAACCTGTCTAAGTGGAACGAGACCCCCCTTGCCGGATATGTGGTGCTGGGCTCGAACGGGGAGAGCGTGCACATCAAAGAGGAAGAGCGTGCTAGGATCATCGCCGCTGCCCGAAAGGCTATCCCCTCGGACAAACTGCTCATCGTGGGTACGGGCGCTCACTCTACCGAGGTGGCGACTCAACGCACCAAGGCAGCCGCCAACCTAGGGGCTGAGGTCGCTTTAGTACTCACTCCCCACTACTACAAAGCGCAAATGACCGCCGAGGCTCTACGTCGCCACTATCTAGCCTTAGCCGATGCCTCGACCATCCCCCTCTTGCTCTATCAAGTGCCCAGGTTCACTGGCCTCGAGCTGCCAGTGGATACCATCATCGAGTTGGCTCAGCACCCCAACATCGTGGGCATCAAGGATAGCGCGGGCAACCTGGGCAGGTTGGGGGAGATGATTCGACGCGCGCCCTCTGGCTTCTCCGTGTTGGCTGGTTCTGGGAGTTTCTTCTATCCGGCGCTCACCTTGGGCGCAGCCGGTGGCGTGTTGGCCGTAGCCAACCTCTTGCCGGAGGAATGCTGTCAAATCTATCGTGGCCTGCAGGAAGGACGATACGCAGAAGGGCGCGAGTTGCAACTGAAGATCATCGCAGTCAATGATGCGGTTACCACACGGTTTGGTGTCCCAGGTCTCAAGGCGGCCCTAGATCTCCTTGGGTACTACGGGGGCCCACCCCGTTCTCCGCTGGCCTATCCTAGTCCCCAGGAGGTGGCCGAGATCCAAAAGGTTTTGCACGAGGCTGTTTCTACTCCCACCGCCTACTAACGGGCGAAGAATGGCCGGCTTTGACCATACCTCTTTCGCTAGCTGTTCCCATGGGTGTTACCTTGGTCTTGGGTTTCCTCTACGGCCTCCATGATAGTGCCAATGTCGTGGCTACCATATTCATAGAGAGCGAACTGGATTTCAATCATGCACCGGGGGCGTTCAGTGTGAAGGGCTAGTGACTGACCTCGGACCTCCGCCGTATATGTGCAAAAAACGCGGGGATAAGTGAGGGGCGAATGCCATGGGTCAGGTGATGGTTCCCCTTAAAGGCGAGTTGCCGAAGATCGCTGATGTGGTCATTGTGGGCGGTGGCATTGTGGGAGTGAGCACTGCATTTTTTTGCTCCCGGGCGGGTCTGAAGACGGTCGTGGTGGAGAGGAGAGAGGCGCTTGGCAGCCTGACAACAGCCTCCTCCACGGAATGCTTCCGCGCCCAATTTGAGAGCGCCGAGAATATCGAGCTGATGTTGGGGAGCATCGAAATCTTTTCTCATTTCGATGAAATGACCGGCATTCGCGACGCCGACATCAGCCTTCGCCAGCAAGGGTATCTCTATCTAACCACTGAATCACAACAAGCGGAGATCTATGGGGAAATCGTGGAGACCCAGCACAAGGCCGGATTGACCGATGTGGAGCTCTTGAGCGGCGATGAAGCACGGGCTCGTTTTCCCTACCTGAGTCCCCAGATAGTTGCAGCGCGCTATCGCGGTGGCGATGGTTGGCTCTCAGTACATGAGGTGTTATACGGCTTCGTTAAGGGGAGCCAGGCGGAGTTTCTCTTGCAGACTGCGGCCATGGGGATAGCCTTGGACACGGAAGGCGTTGCCGCCGTCGAGACCGACAGGGGAACAATAGAGACTAGAAGGGTGGTAGTAGCGGCGGGGCCCTTCTCTAGACGTGTGGCCCGGCTGGCCGGTGTCGAGCTTCCCCTCACCCTACTGCGTCGGCATAGGTTAGCGGTACTCCGCTGCGACCTAGTTCCTAGAAGAGCGCCGCTTACGATCGATGACGACACAGGGGTTCACTGGCGGCCGGAGGGCGCGGGAGCCTTGATTGCCAAGGCCTTTGAGGAGGAACCGGAGGAGCCCAAGGAGGTAGTGCCCAGAGATTGGAGCTTTCCAGCTATGGTCTTGGATCCCCAATCACCCTGCAGCGCAGGCCGTGTGTCGCCCCTCTGGAACCGAGCGACCAACCTATTGAACAAATCAAATCTAGACCTGTGCGCCGGTCAATATACCTATACCCCAGATCATATGCCTATCATCGGTCCTTGCTCTGGGGTGGCTGGGCTCTTCCTCAATACCGGCTATAGCGGTCATGGAATGATGGGCGGGCCTGAAGGTGGAAGGCGTTTGGTCCAGCTAATTGTGGGCAAAACGTCAGATAGTGACAACCCCTTTAGTTTCGAGCGTTTCTTGGGACCAAGGGCCGTGCTGGAGCCCAAGGAGAGGATATTGTGAATCCTGGAGAACCTTGCGTTCTTGGCGCGCGCCAAAGAGGCGCAGGCTCGACTATCTGAAAGAGCGTCCACGGGGCGTTCGCTGTGTTACCCTGACTCTATACGGTGGGCGGCGATTGCGGGGTAGGCCGGGAGGCGAGCAACTCTGTCCTCGCCCAGTTGATGATCATGACTGGGTGAGTCCATTGCCAGTGGGGTTCCGTCAATACCCTGGCCGTTGTGGAGAGGATGGGGACGTATCGCCGGGTGCGGCGGCGCAATGCGGCCGCGTACTTCTGGCTTGGTAGGAGGGGGACCTGCCCCTCTATCTCTAGGTTCCCCACTCTCATCCGCACGGGGTAGGTGGACATCTCGAAGACCGTGAAATCTGATGCTTTTCTCCTATCCTCTAAGGACACTTCCGGGCCGCGGGGGATGACCACCAAGATGTGATCCGAGTTGAGGTGAAGGAGCTCCACCTCTTCCGACTTCCGCACAGGAGCCAAAGTCACGACAGTGGCTTCGCGCACCACAAGATGGGAGCGTAGTTGACGGTTGAGAAAGTCCGAGAGGCGTTGAGAGGCCACTTGCACGAAGCCCACCACGTCGAAATGGTCGGTGATTACTTCCACTCTGAGGTTAGAAGATGAATCGGAGCCTCTCACCATGTCAGGTCCCTAAGAGCCAAGCATCACGATGAACCTTAAGCAATGAACAGAACGTCTAAACTATATCAATAGTCAAATGGTTGTGCAATAGGCTCTTGGTACCATGAAACACCAGACCCCACAGTCGGAGTGGGTGATGGCAGGGTAGAACGAAGCCCTTTCCCAGTGGGGATAGTTCGCCATGGTTCTACCAGGTCACCGAGGTGAGCTCACCATGAGTAGAAGGGGCTTTCTCTTTCCTCGCCGGAAGCGTGGCTTTGGGTTCTAGAAGAGATAGAGTATAATTACGGCCGTAACTCCCCAGAGGAGGTTGTTGACCAGCAGGGGGATGTCTTTGAGCACTATTTCTTCCGGGCTGCCCCCCATGTTCTTCTGATGTATCAGATAGAGGTATCTTAGCAGCCCGTAGATGACGAAGGGGATGGTGAGCATCATCGACTTGTTGGCTGGCAGGTTTTCGGCGGAGAAGGTGTATAGGGAATAGGCGATGATGGCGGCGGCGGTGACCACGGTGAGCATCTCGTCTATGAAAGCGGGGGAGTACTCTTCCAGGATCTTGCGGTGTTGGTTAGCGTTATCCTCTAGGAGTATCAGTTCCTCCCGTCGCCGCCCCAGGGCGATGAAGAGGGCCAGAAGGGTGATGCAGATGTAGAGCCAGGGAGAGAACCGCTCCGCCTGGGCGACCACCGCCCCCGCGGCCACTCGCAGTACGAACCCCGCAGCCACGGTCATCACGTCGATGATGACCAGATTCTTGAGGGCAAGGGAGTAGGCGGTTTGGAGGGCGAGATAGACTAGAGAGATGATGCCGAAGAGGGGGATGAGGTAGAAGGCGACAGGCAGGCCGAGGAGGGGCAAAAGGACCCCTGCCGCCAGGGCCCACGACCTCTTCAGCCTCCCGGCGGCCAGGGGGCGAAACCGCTTGGTGGGGTGTTGGCGGTCCCTCTCTATGTCCACCAAGTCATTTATTAGGTAAACGGAACTGGAGAAGAGACAGAAGAGGATGAAGGCCAGGATGGTCCGGCCCAAAAGCACCGGCTCGAACAACTTGAGGTCAAATATGAGTGCGGCGAAGAGGAAGACGTTTTTCGTCCACTGCTTGGGCCGCATGGAGATGATGAGTTCTTTCAGCATGGTTTCTACTCCCAGGGGTAACGTGGTAGATAATACCCTATTCTCACATCTTCGTCAACCCTTACCTTCGGGCTAATCATGGCCAAGAGACGTCTGGATACCTTGCTAGTGGAGCGGGGGCTAGTCGAGAGCCGGGAGAGGGCCCAGGGCCTCATCTTGGCCGGAAAAGTCAAAGTCGATGGACAGGTGGCCCATAAGTCGGGGAAAAGGGTACCTGCTGAGGTAGAGATCACCCTGGAGGAGGCTCTTCCCTACGTCAGCAGAGGGGGCCTCAAGTTGGAGGAGGCCCTGAACCGCTTCCAGTCAGATCTGTCAGGGCTTATCTGCACCGACGTGGGGGCCTCCACCGGGGGTTTCACCGATTGCCTCTTTCAGCACGGGGCGGCGAAGGTCTACGCCATCGATGTCGGCTATGGGCAATTGGCCTGGGAGTTGCGCCAGGATCCCAGAGTTGTGGTCTTAGAGCGGACGAATATCAGATATTTGGAAAGCCTGCCTGAGCTTATCGATCTGGCTACCATCGACGTCTCGTTCATATCGTTGGAGTTGGTTTTGCCGCCGGTGTTGAACTTCTTGAAACCCGAGGGTCAGATCATCGCGCTGATCAAGCCTCAATTCGAGGCCGGACGGGAGCAGGTAGGGAAGGGGGGCGTGGTGAAAGACCCAGAGGTTCATCGGCAAGTCCTTCATAAGGTGGCAAAGGTGGCCCAGGATCTGGGGCTGCAAATCCTTGGACTTGTCCCCTCGCCTCTTTTGGGCCCCGCGGGTAACGTGGAGTTCTTCATCCATCTGAGCAAGGGTGGGAAAGGGGTTACTATTGATATGGAGAGGGCTATTGAAGAAAGCCTCTCCCAGGCAACGAATTACTCTGGACGGGTATCTTGATGTTGATTCAGGCTATTGGTCCCCTCGTTTCCTTGGCATTAATAGTCGTCGCGGTTATGAAGCATGTCAACTATGGCCTAGCGCTACTGATCGGCACGGTCACGTTGGGCCTCTTCTCTCAGCTATCCCCTCAAGGGTTTGCAGATGTCTTTACGTCGGCTTTGACGGATATAACCACATTCGATCTAATCTTGATTGTATCTTTAATCCCCATACTCGCACATTGCATGAGAGAGACCGGGATGTTGGATAACTTAATCAGGAGTGTTAAGGGCGTCCTCTCAAGCCGCGCTGTTTTGATGTTCCTACCGGCGCTGATGGGAGCGTTACCCATGCCTGGAGGCGCCCTCCTCTCAGCCCCGTTGATAGATGATGAGGCCAAGCGGCTGAAGCTGAGTGGGGAGGAAAGAAGTTTCATAAATGTCTGGTTCAGACACTGGATCTTCTTCGTCTATCCACTCTCATCGTCATTGATACTCGCAGCCAGTTTGACGGGTGTTAGTCTTTACTCCCTGATTCTGATACAGTTTCTTCCCGTCCTCCTTTACTTGCTCCTTGGTTACTTCGTTTCAATCCGTAAGATCGAGGATGAGAGAGAAGGCGAAAAGCATAGAGAGGCGAAGGCCCTCCTGTCAATCCCTGTGAATATGTCACCTATCATTCTGGTGGTCGTGTTGGACATCCTTGGGGTGGATATGGCCGTCGCCCTGGCGATCGGGGTTGCCTTTACTCTTGCGATGAACAAGGTCAAGCCCCGGAGAGCCGCTCTATTATTAAGGCGAGGCTTCGACTGGAGGCTTCCATTCGCCATAATGGGCGTCATGTGCTTCCGATATATGGTGGAGGCTTCAGGAGCGGTCTCCACCCTTCTACCTTATATTGAGGCCACAGGGTTGCCGACAACCCTCCTCCTAATCGCCATAGCCTGGATCGTAGGCCTTGCCACAGCCATGCCGACGGCGGGAATCGCTATAATCATCCCCATAGCCATGGTGATGACTGAGAAGCTAACTCCGATCCTGACCAGCCTCATATATCTGACGATGATCTTGTCCTACCTCATATCACCGATGCACCTCTGCTTGATTCTCACAGTTGAGTACTACAAAGCCCGGCTGCACACCGTCTATCAGAAGCTGATCCCCACAGCCGTGGCCGCTTACTTAGCATTCCTAGCCTTCGCATCGATCATCCAAAGATGGTGAACGTTTGACTATGAATTACTCTGGTGAGGGACAGGCAATCTTTGAATTATGGAGAGTCGAGGGTAGTTGAGGATGGATCAGTCTCACATCCGCAATTTCTGTATCATCGCCCATATAGACCATGGTAAGTCCACTCTGGCCGACCGACTCCTAGAGCGGACGGGGACCATCTCTCCCCGGGAGATGACGGAGCAGGTGCTGGACCAGATGGACCTGGAAAGGGAGAAGGGGGTGACCATCAAGGCCTCCGCCGTGCGGATGATCTATGAGGCCCGAGATGGAGAGAGGTATGAACTGAACCTCATCGATACCCCGGGCCATGTGGATTTCGCCTATGAGGTCTCCCGAGCCCTCGCGGCCTGCGAAGGAGCCATCCTGGTGGTTGATGCCGCTCAGGGGGTCCAGGCCCAGACGGTGGCTAACCTCTACATGGCCCTGGAGCACGGCCTAGTCATCGTCCCCGTAGCCAACAAGATCGATCTCCCCGCCGCCGACCCTGAAGGGGTGGCCCAGGAGATGGAGGGCCTTTTGGCCGTCCCCGCCGAGGAAGTGATTCACACCTCGGCCAAAGAGGGGATCGGCACCGAAGAGGTCTTAGAGGCGGTGGTGAGCCGTATCCCTCCCCCGAAAGGGAAACCTGAGGCGCCGCTTCGAGCCCTCATCTTCGACTCCCACTATGACCCTTACAAGGGGGTGGTAGCCTATGTGCGGGTGGTCGATGGAAGGCTGACGAAGAGCCGAAAGTTAATCCTCATCTCCAACCAGAGGGAACTGGAGCCTCTAGAGGTGGGCATCTTCAGACCGACCATGTCTCCTGTTGCTACTCTCGAAGCCGGGGAGGTGGGGTACGTGGCCACGGGGCTCAAGAGGGTGGGCGACTGCTCGGTAGGAGATACCATAACCGAGGCGGAACCCCCCGCTTCCCAGCCCTTACCCGGCTATCGACCGGTCAAACCTATGGTCTTTGCCGGCCTCTACCCCATCGAGGGGGAGGATTACCACCTGCTCAAAGACGCTTTAGAGAAACTCCGCCTCAACGACGCCTCTCTAGTCTACGAGCCCGAGGACTCCCAGGCTTTGGGCTTCGGCTTCCGCGCTGGTTTTTTGGGTCTCTTTCATATGGAGATTGTCCAGGAGAGGCTAGAGAGGGAGTATGGCCTCGATCTTTTGACTACCGCTCCCAGCGTGGAGTACCAGGTGCTCACCCGACAGGGGGAGATGGAGGTGGTGGACAGCCCAGCCGATATGCCTCCGGTGGGTGAAATCGAGGAGATCCGAGAGCCCTGGATGGAGATCAGCATCTTCACTCCCGCCGACTACATCGGCCCCATTATGGAACTGGTTACCTCTCGTCGAGGGGAGTTCGAGCGGATGGAGTACCTGGATCGCGAGCGGGTCTTACTCAGATATCAGATGCCCCTCTCGGAGGTGATCGTCGACTTCTACGACCAGTTGAAGTCCAAGAGCCGGGGGTACGCTTCTCTGGACTACCTCTTCTCTGGCTATCGGCCAGCGGATATGGTGAAACTGGAGATCTTGGTCAATCAACAGCCTGTGGATGCGCTGTCGGTCATCGTTCACCGGGACCAGGCCGACGCCAAGGGGAGCGCCCTGGCCAAAAAGTTGAAGGAACTTATCCCTCGGCAACTCTTTGCCGTCCCTATCCAAGCGGCCATCGGGAACCGGGTCATCGCCCGCCAGACGGTGAGAGCCCTGCGGAAGAACGTCTTAGCCAAATGCTATGGGGGTGATGTGACCCGGAAGCGGAAACTCCTAGAGCGGCAGCGGGAGGGGAAGAAGCGCCTAAAGAGGATCGGCCAGGTGGAGATACCCCAGGAGGCTTTCATGGCTATCCTCAAGTTGTCCAGCGAGTAGAGAAAGGAGAAACCATGGCCCGATATGGAGTGGAAACGAGACTAAAGCCCGAAGAGGTAGTGAGACGAGCCGTGGCCTACTTCGGGGAAGGTGGCCTCGGTCTAGAGATGGAGGAGCGTGGCCCCTGTTGTGTCTATTTTTCGGGTGGCGGAGGCCATGTCCTAGTGACCGCCGCCGAGGAGGGGAAGACCACGGTAGACCTGGAGACCCGAGAGTGGGACTATCACGTCCGTAAATTCATGGGTTCTCTCCCCCGCTAGGAGGAGCCACGAACCCGATCTATCTTTGGCCTTGCTGATTTTCTAGATTGAAGCGCTGACACACGATCACTCTCTTGGAGGTTCCTTGCATAACCGTCCTCCCCCTAACCAACTGGAGGCCCCTTTCTCTTACTCTCTCTCTTTCTATCTCATCATGGCCTCCACTTTTCTTTTCTTTTTCAGCATGCATCTCCTCATCACCCCTCTCCCCTTGTATATCAAGGAGGTGGGAGGCGAACCCTCGCAGATCGGCTTGGTGATGGGGATGTTCGCCCTCACCGCGGTCCTC
>JAUVHF010000051.1 GCA_030593425.1 Anaerolineales bacterium | reverse complement strand
CATCGGCCATCTTGTGAACGTCGGTGGCCAGCCGCCAGCAGGCGACCAGTTCTTCCTCCTGGTAAACGCCTAACACGATATTGGTGTTTCCGATGTCTATGGCTAGAAGCATATCCCGTTCCTTCAGTTTCTATTGGCCATGCGTCTGGCCGTATATTCGATAGTATTGTTCCATGCAGGCGACGGGAGCAGAAGGATCACCCACCTGGTAACGTTCGCTCACCCCTTCAACCACTCGCCTCCGCTCGTCAGTAAGAGTATTCACTGACCAGGCTTCCACTCCCCTGGAAAAGGAACACCATATCCCCGTCGTTGTTCCAGACGGCATACCCTTCCTTACACCAGTATATATCAGTTACTGTGTTCTGGCCACACCCGGTATGCAGTTGCACCTCCCCAAGATCATATGTCCTATTTAGCCCCCTGGTCAACACCGCCTAGGCCTCTCCTGATAACTCCTTGACAGCCTCCTGGGGCAAAGGCTATAATCAATTTAGAGGAGATTACCTTGAACTTCAAAAGGTTTCTAGAGGGTCTAGGGGCTAGCGCAGCCCCACTATCTATGTCCAACCTCTATATCCTCTCGGGGATGACCAAGAGGGAGATGGAGGCCTTCCGTGGAGCGTGGCCTCGACTCCCTGTGGAGCGCCGCCGCACCATCCTTCGCGCCCTGGTGCAGATCACCGAGGCCAGTTTCGAGGCTGATTTTAACAGCATCTTCCGTTTTTGTTTGAAAGATGAAGATGAGGAGGCTAGAGCCCAAGCCGTTGAAGGGCTCTGGGAGGACGAGAGCGTCTCCATCATGCGCTCTCTAATTGGTCTCTTGCAGGGGGACTCCTCTTTTTTGGTGCGGGCCAGAGCGGCGGCTGGGTTGGGACGGTTCGTCCTCTTGGCGGAGTTAGATGAACTAGATGGTGAGTTGGGGATGGAGGTGGGAGAGGCGCTCCTCCGCACCATCAACAACCCCCAAGAGGCCTTAGAGGTGAGGCGGCGGGCCGTGGAGGCGATCTCCTTCTCCGGTGAGGAGGGGGTGCGAGAGATCATCGAGGCTGCCTACCAAGACCAGACTCAAAAAATGCGTGTGAGCGCTGTTTTCGCTATGGGGCGGAGCGTTGATCTCTATTGGGGTGAAACTCTGCTTCAGGAGTTGAAGAACCCGGACCCCGAGATGCGGCACGAGGCTGCCAGGGCCTGTGGAGAGTTGGAGTTAAAGGAGGCTGTGCCCACCTTGGCCCGCCTAATAAACGATGCTGATCGTGAGATCCAAGGGGCAGCGATCTGGGCTTTGGGACGGATCGGGGGACAAGGGGCTCGTCGGGTCTTGCGAGCCTGCTGCGAGAGCGACGATGAGATTGTAGCCGAGGCGGCCGAGGAGGCACTGAGCGAACTGGAGTTCGCCGAAGGCATCTTCGAGATCCCCATCTACGGGGAGGAAGAGGAGTGAGGTCTCTCTTTATCCTCCTGGGGGCACTGTTCCTACTCACACTGGCGGCCTGCGTCGGGCCAGGAGAGGAGCGCGCTACCTCAAGGCCTTGTCCCCCTTGCCAAGAGGAGGCGATCGTTATCAGTCAGCCTCTTCTCAACAGCACGGTTACCTCTCCGGTTCACATCGAGGGGGTCTCCGAGCCCACCTTCGAGCAGACCATCGAGTTCCAAGTGCTGGGCGAGGATGGAAGGATCTTGGGTCAGGGGTATACCACCATCGAGGCCGACTGGGGAGAAAGGGGGCCCTTCGTGGTCGATATCGAGTTCACCCCTCCTGCTACCAGGGAGCAGGGGCGGATCGTCGTCTTCGCTACCAGCGCTCGAGATGGAGGTATAACCCATCTCTCCTCCGTGGAGGTGGCCCTAGGGGCTGCTGAATAGAATCGAGAGAACAGACTGGGGGTTAGTCATCCAGGTTAGCATCCACATACTTACTACCATCATCCTTCCTATCTTCGTCACCGTGGGCCTGGGCCTTGTCCTGCGTCGTCTCATCTCCATCGATGTCCGCCCCCTCTCCCGGGTCACGCTATACGTTCTCAGTCCCTGCCTCATCTTCTCCACGCTCTCGCAATCAACCCTCGAGGCCGATGACCTGGGCCGGATAGTGGCCTTCACCTTGGTCACCACTTTCGCCATGGGCGTTATATCCTGGGGTGCGACTAGGCTACTTCGTTTCGACCAGGGTAAGGAGAGCGCCTTCCTTCTGGCCACTCTATTCGTTAACGCTGGGAATTACGGCCTCCCTCTCAACCTTCTGGCCTTTGGAGAGGAGGGGTTGGCACGGGCCATCGTCTTCTTCGCCACCAGTTCCTTCCTAGTGAACACCCTAGCGGTATATCTCGCCTCCCGGGGCCAGGTAGGGGGGCGAGAGTCGATGGCCAACATCTTCAAGATCCCGTTGATCTATGCGGTAGTGGCCGCTCTAATTGTCAACTTTGGAAACCTTGAGATCCCGGAGGCCATCTTCAAGCCCTTGGAGATGACCGGTAGCGCTGCCATCCCGGTGATGCTCCTCATCTTGGGGATGGAGCTCTCTCAAGCCTCGGTGAGGGAGGAGTGGGGGACGATAGGGGTGGCTACTCTCATCAGGCTGGTAGTGGCTGCCGGGGTAGCCCTCTGGATAGCGCCCCTTTTGGGGTTGGCGGGGGTTACCAGGCAAGCCTGCATAGTAGAGGCTAGCATGCCCACGGCGGTGATGACCACTATACTGGCTGTGGAGTTCGACGCCCGACCGAAGTTCGTGACGGGAACGGTCTTCACTACCACCCTAGCCAGCATCGTCACCCTTACCTTGCTACTCCGACTGCTGAGGTGAGAGATGCGAAATCTACTCTTCTTCGACCTGGAGACTAAGAGGACCTTCGCCGAGGTGGGAGGGCGAGAGAACTTCCAAGCGCTAGGCTTAGCGGTGGCGGTCACTTACAGTTCGGCCTCGTCCGTAAAGGATCCCGAGGGAGAGGAATACTCGGTCTATATGGAGAAAGATATAGATGCCTTGATAGAGGAGTTGACTAGCGCCGATCTGGTGGTGGGTTTCAACCTCAAGCGGTTCGACTACGAGGTCCTGCGGGGCTACAGGCTCCTTCCTCCCATCCCTACACTCGACATCTTGGAAGATATCTACCAAGAACTAGGCTTCAGGGTGGGGCTCGATGCCTTGGCTAAGGCCACCTTAGGGGTGGGGAAGTCGGCTCACGGCCTCCAGTCGGTAGAGTGGTTTCGAGAGGGGAGGCTCGACTTGGTGATCGACTATTGCCGTCAAGATGTGGAACTCACACGATTGTTGTATGAATACGGCAGAGAAAATGGCTACCTCCTCTACTGGGATGAAAGGTTGCAGGTGAATCGGCGGGTACCGGTGAGTTGGGGGTGAGATGGCTTTCGAACCTTGTTATCTGGAACTGAGTCGCTCTGGCGAGTTGAAAAGGAGGGCTGGGGAAGCCCATACTCGCTTGCAGGAGTGTCTTTTTTGCCCTCGGGAATGTGGCACGAATAGGCTCTTGGGCACCAAAGGGGCCGCTTGCCGTACCGGGGAGCGGGCCGTGGTTTCCAGTCACCACGCCCATTTCGGCGAGGAGTCGCCCTTGGTGGGGTATCATGGCTCGGGGACCATCTTCTTCTCCTGGTGCAACTTGAGATGCCAGTTTTGTCAAAACTACGAGATCAGCCAACTGGGCCAGGGGCGGGAGGTAGAGGCAGAGGAACTGGCCCTCATGATGCTTCATCTCCAGGCCCAAGGTTGCCATAACATCAACTTCGTCAGCCCCACCCATGTGGTGCCTCAGATCCTGGCCGCCCTTGTTTTGGCCGCAGAGAAGGGGCTCCGCATCCCCTTAGTTTACAATACCGGGGGGTACGACCACCTGGAGAGCTTGGCTCTCCTCGATGAGGTGATCGATATCTATATGCCAGATATGAAATACTCCGACGAGGCCACCGCTCGAAGGCTCTCCAAGATCAAGAACTACCCAGAGGTGAACCGCCAGGCGGTCAAGGAGATGCACCGGCAGGTGGGCGATCTGGTCGTGGATGAGAACGGCATCGCTCAAAGGGGGCTTCTCGTTCGCCACCTGGTCTTGCCCCACGGCTTGGCCGGTACAGCCCAGGTGGTGGAGTTCTTGGCAAAAGAGATATCGGCCCATACCTACCTCAATGTCATGGATCAGTACCGCCCCTGCCATAAGGCCGATCAGTTCCCGGAGATCTCCCGTCGGCCCACTCAGGCCGAGATCGCAGAAGCGGTATCCCTGGCCCGAGAGGCGGGGCTTACGCGCCTCGATGAGCGCCGACATTGGCTGATATTTAGGTTATAGAGAGAGCGGGCAGGAGAAGAGGCCCCTTTTTCTTGTCAAAAGAAGAGGCCCCTGATATAATGAGCCAGAGCGAGGTGTGTGCCATTCATAGGGGGTTGGTCAGCGGATATGATTCTCTTCTTGCGCCTTATTTCCAGTTACGCTAACTGGATTTACCTATTCTGCGCCCTCGGCGTGCTTCTTTGCCTAAGTGCAACCCGAAGCGCTATCCGAGAGAGGGATGCTTCCCTCTTCACTCTGGAAAGGGAGGCCGCCACCTCTAGGGCGCGACGGGTTTTGGGGCTCATGGTAGCCGTTCTTCTGGTGGCAGGAGCGACGGCCTTCATAGATCTATCCCTTGTGCCGCGGATGGATCTCTCCCCGCAGACCAGTGTTCGAACTCCTCTCCCTTTACCCACGGCCACCAATATCATACCACCGGCTACGCCCACGCCCACCCCGGCCCAACCCTCCCCTACGCCGACTCGGCCGCCCCGCCCCACCCCGACCCCCGCGGAGACACCAAGCCCCAGCCCTACCACGGCCGCTCCTCCTCCCTCTTTGGCCTGCTCGGACCCCAGGGCGAATATCACCTGGCCGGAAGTGAACGCCAGTGTGGGAGGAGTGGTGGAGATTCGAGGTACGGCCAACATCGAGAACTTCCAGTACTACAAGATCGACTTTGCTGCCGGAGCGAGCCCCTCCGATTCCGATTGGCATTGGATAGGGGCGGATGACGGAAGAAACCCCGTGGAGGGAGGGGTACTTCTCACCTGGAACACAGGGGGGCTCTCGCCCGGGGCATACTCCTTGCGCCTAACGGTGGTCGATATGACCGGAAACTATCCACCGCCTTGTCAGGTACAACTATACATAGAATGAAAGGGTCACGGAGATGTGGGATGTCAGAACGAGCACGGATGCAAGCCATCCTCCACGGTCGAGTGCAAGGGGTCTTCTTCCGCGACTTCACCCGAACCCAGGCTATGCGGTTGGCTCTGTTAGGCTATGTACGCAACCTTTGGGACGGGGCCGTGGAGGTGGTAGCGGAGGGAGATAGGGAAGCGTTGGAAAGCCTACTAGAAGAACTCTATGTTGGGCCCTCGTCGGCTGGGGTGGAGAAGATAGATCTGGAGTGGAGCCAGCCCAGCGGCGAATTCTCTTCCTTCGAGGTGCGATACCGGTGAGAAGAGATCCGCAGAAAGTCGCCTGGGCGATCCTCTTGGCTTCCTTCTTCGCCTTCTGCACTTTGGCGGCGAGCATCCCTCTCACTATCCGCTGGTGGATCATCACCGCTACCACTTCTCACGATGCTACCTTGGAAGTGATCAGCGGAACCGTACTGGTGAGGGTCAGAGGGATGCCCCCTGACGTAGGGGTGACCAGCCAGCGGGAAATCCCCGAGGGGAGCGTCATCCGCACCGATGCCAACTCCAAGGCGCTCTTGACCTTCTTCGACGATAGTAGGGTCACCATCTTCCCGGGCAGCGAGGTCCGCCTCATCAAGGTGCGTTCTCCCTCCTTCGCTTTGAGCCCCCGGTCCAACGAGATCGCCCTGGAGCAAAACGCAGGACGGATCAGGGTGGGTCCCGCCCTCCCTACTAGCCGCCTCACAGATTGGCGAGTGAGTACCCCCCATAGCCAAATCTCCCTGAGCGAGGGGAGTTATTCGGTGATGGTGAGCAACGAGGCTTCCGAGATAGCGGTGCGAAGGGGTGAGGCTACCGTGGAAGCAGAAGGCCAGACGACCATCCTGCCGCCTGGCAAGAGGGTGGTGGTGGCCCTCGGGGAGGGACCTTCCGATCTCTTGCCCGCGGCGCACAACCTGATCATCAATGGCGATTTCAGCCGTGGTCTATCCGGGTGGCGCACTTACCCCACCCAGGGCCAGGAGGGAGTGGAAGGAGGGGAGGCTGAACTAACTACCCTGGAGGGAAGAGAGGTTCTGAGGCTCTACCGCCGGGGGGAGGAAGGCGTTCATACCGAGGCGGGCATCATCCAAGAGGTCGATCAAGATGTCTCCGACTACCTCTCCCTTCAACTCCGCTTAGATGTGAGGGTGAACTCCCACAGCCTGGGAGGTGGTGGCTATCTCAGTAGTGAATATCCGGTTATCGTGCGGATCGACTATGAGGATGAATACGGTAGCGCCGCCCACTGGTATCACGGCTTCTATTGCCAGAACGCCCAGAATAACCCCACCTTGAACGGGGAAGGGATACGATGTGGGGTCTGGTACCCCTACGAGGAGAGTAATCTCCTGGAGATCCTCGAGCCTTCGCCCTTCTACATCAGATCCGTTCAGATCTACGCCTCCGGCTGGAACTACGAGAGCCTGGTGGCCGAAATAGGCGTCTTGGTGGAATAAGAAGTGGGGAAAAGGGTAAGCGGTATCCTCCCCCTTGGCCTCGCGCTGCTCTTTTTCTTCACCCTCTCCCTATACCAGTTGCATCTGCCAGGCCTCCATTACGATGAGGCCCAAGAGGTGCTCCCGGCGATGCGACTCCTCCTGGGACAACCCACGGAACCCTTCCGTGGGGCGGCCATCCAGATCGCCGGTCGAGCCTTCCCCTTGATGATTTACGACTATCTGGGGACCGTGAACACCTATCTGGTCATCCCCTTCTTGGCCCTCCTGGGGATCGATGTCATCTCTTTGCGGCTCATGGCTGTGCTCATAGGCGCTCTCACCATTGTCCTGGCTTATGGCGTAGCCCAAGAGATGTTCGATGAGAAGGTAGCCGCCCTGTCAGCCCTCCTCTTATCCGTCCACCCCTCTTTCATCTTCTGGAGCCGTCTAGGGGTTTACCTCACCTCGGTGATCAGCGCTCTCAGCATGGGCAGCCTCTTGGCCTTCCTGCACTGGTATCGCCAAAAGAAGGCTCGCTATCTCTATGTCGGCTCGCTGCTTTTGGGCCTGGGCCTCTTCGCCAAGTTCTCCTTCCTCTGGTTCCTGGTGGGTCTCCTCCTGGCTGGGCTTCTGATAGCGGCGTGGAAGAGGGCCCTCCCCCGCTTTCTCACCCCTGCCCAAGGAACGCTCGCTCTCCTCTTTTTGGCTTTGGGTTCTCTCCCCCTTATCCTCTTCAACCTCCAAACCAGGGGCACGGTGGAGATAATCCAGAAGTACCTATTCACCTCCTACTTGGGGGTGAACAACCTGGCTTTTGGGGCTAACTTCCTCACCCGCCTCGATCAGTTCATAGTCCTTCTCCAGGGTGGCCAGTTCTGGTATCTGGGAGAGGTATGGGCCAACAGTTTGTATCCGCCCCTATTCCTCCTGGCTCTTCTCAGTATCATCCCTCTCTTATTCAAAGAGCGAGAATGGGGGACAAAGATCGCTTTCTTGGGCACGATATTAGTCACTATGTTGCCCCTCAGCGCCTTCACCCCCACCGGCCTGAAACTGGCCCATTACGTGATCTTTTTACCCCTGCCCCAGATCCTTCTGGCTGCCTCTCTGGGCCTCTGGATGCGCCAGGAGCCGAGGCGTCTCTTCCTCCCGGCAGCCCTTCTCGTGGCTATGGTTCTCATCTTTTTCGACCTGCGGGTGGATATCGGCTATCACCGCGCTCTAACTCGCACCGGAGGGTTCGATGGCTACACCGAGGAGATATACCAGTTGGCCCCCTACTTGGAGGAAAAGGGAGCACCCGCGGTGGCCATGGACTGGGGGATCAGAAACAACGTCCTATTCCTCACCCAGGGAAGGGTCGATCCCCAGGAGGTCTTTGGGTTCGAAAGCCTGGAAGAGCCAGATATAGGCTTCCGGGAACGGCTGCTTCCCCATCTAGCCGCCCCTCGGACTATATACATCTTTCACAGCCCGGAGGAGACCATCTTCGAGCGGTGGGGGCCTTTCGAAGCCCTTGTGGCCGAGAGGGGCAAAGGGATACGAGTGGAGAAAGTGATCCCAGATCGAAGCGGGAAGCAGATATTTGTAGTGGTGAGGGTAGAACCCTGACCCCCTCCTTGGGCGGTGAGGGGGGTCAGCATGATGGCCCTGACCAAGGAACCGCCTCTTCTCCCTTAGGCTACGTGGTTCCTTTCAGTTGCTCCCTGTAGAGGGCACGGATTTCGTTGAAGATGGCGATATATTCCGGGGTGGCGTAATCGGGGTAGGTCCACTCCGACGCTTGGAAACTTTTGCCCCGAAAATGCAAGGTCACCTCGGCGAAGATGCCTTGCCCGATGTATATGCGGTGGTCGCGATTCTTCGTGGTGGCCAAGACCAGTTTTGCGCTATCCAGGTAGCCGGGATCGAGGTTGATGCGGCGCGCTCCCCGCTCGGAGAACTTGCCCTCTAGTCGGTTGGTGAAGGACTTAATCTCGGCTAGCCTCTCCGGATCGATGAGCCTCTCGAAACTGAGGAATTTCCTCCCTAGGTTCTCCCCCAGTTCCCTAGAGTAGTAATCGGTGAACTCCCAAGGCATAAGAGCGCTCTCGCAGTCCAGGGGGCCCAATTGAGTCATCAGTTCACGCTGGGCAGCATCGAAAAGGGGCTTGCGCCCCGAAATCATCCCCACCACCAACTTCACCAGAGGGTGTTTTTTGGCCTCTCCCACCCTTCAAACCTCTTCTCTCGCCCTGATGATCCTGTCACACAGTTCGCTCCCCAAGACAGATAGGAGATCCACGGGCAGGTAATGACCCGCCGAGGCGTCAAAAAGAACCTGGGCCGTAGGGGAGAACTCCTCGTCGCCTTGCCAGTAGACCACAACTAGAGGCACTCGGGGCAGGGCCAGAAAGGAGTAGGCCGCATCGCCCAACTCGCGCCGCTCGCCGCCGGCGCTCTCCGCCGCTAGTCGGAAGGCCTCTATGTCGTTTCCGAAACGCCTGGCTAGCCTATCGCCAGAGTAGCCTTGAGAAGCGCGATGATAGAACTCTCCTCCCTCGATCTCCCGCAGGGAGACCCAGCGGTAGGCTAGAGGTGTGCCATCGGCGGTCCGCAGGTAGTGAAGAAATAGCCCCTGTCTCCAGGAGGAACAGATCTTCCCGCTCTCCTCTTCATAGGCTATGAAGTCGGGGTAGATGACCACATAACCTTGGCACCAGAGAGTTAGCCGCAACTCTCCCCTTTCCTTATCCAACCGTTTATGCTGGGCTCCGCTTCGGGCAGCCAAAACCACGGGGTCGACTTCCTTCAACTTTGCA
>JAUVHF010000077.1 GCA_030593425.1 Anaerolineales bacterium | reverse complement strand
TAGTGCGAGAGTTGATGGCACTGGAAACCGAACATACGCTCCTTCTCCCGCGCGAGGCCAAACCTAGCACGGGAGACCCCCACCATCGTTTCATCGCTACCCCCTTCCCCAAAAACGAGAACCTGGCTAAGGTTTGGTTTGAGCAGGTCTCCTTCCCCAGGGCCTGCCGGGGGATGGACGTGGCTCACGTGCCCTACTTCGCCCCACCCCTTTACCCCTCTATCCCTACGGTGGTCACCATCCACGACCTCATCCCCCTTATCCTGCCCGCCTACAAAGGCTCCATCTTGGTGCGCTTCTACACTAGGCTGGTCTCCATCGCCGCCAAACGCGCCGCGGCCATCACCACCGACTCCCACTCCTCCAAAAGAGATATAATCAACCTCCTCAATATACCCGGAGAGAAGGTCCAGGTCATCCCTCTGGCCGCAGATGAGAGGTTTAAGCCGGGAGTGGGAACTGCCGCACTAGATCGGGTACGACGAAGGTATAGCCTGCCCCAGGAGTTCATCCTCTACCTGGGCGGCTTCGACCAACGGAAGAACATGAACACCTTGTTCCAGGGGTTCATGGGCCTGAAGGAGAGGTTGGGCGACAGATGTCCGCTCGTGATCGCGGGGACGTTGCCTAGTGAGGATACCGCTTTCTTCCCCCATCCTCGCCCCTTGGCGGAGGAGGTAGAGGTGAGCGACTCTGTGCGCTTCATCGGCTGGGTCTCAGAGGAGGAGAAGCCCGCCCTCTATGGTTTAGCCACCCTCTTTCTCTACCCCTCCCTCTACGAAGGGTTCGGTTTGCCGCCCTTGGAAGCCATGGCCTGCGGCACCCCGGTCATCGCCTCCAATGCTGCCTCCCTCCCGGAGGTGGTGGGTGATGGTGGGGTGCTGGTCGATCCCCAGGAGCCCGCAGCCTGGGCCGAGGCGATGGTATCCCTGCTCACCAGCCCTCAGAGACGAGAAGAGCTCAGCGCCAAGGCGGTGGAGCAGGCTCAAAAGTTCAGTTGGCAGAGGACGGCAAGGGAAACCCTAGAAGCCTACCAGCAAGTGGCAGCCAAGAGGTAACTATGCGGGTGCTCATGATCTCCAAGGCCTGCGTGGTGGGGGCCTACCAGAGAAAACTTGAGGAGTTGGCCAAGTTCGAGGATATCGAACTTGCGCTCATCGTACCCCCCTACTGGCTGGAGAAGGGGAGAAAGATACCCTTGGAGAGGCTCCACACTTCGGGCTATGAATTCCTGGTCGAGCCCCTGGCCCTCAACGGCCATTTCCATCTCCATTTTTGCCCCGGCCTAAGGAACCAAATGCAACGTTTCAAACCAGAGATCATACATATCGATGAGGAACCTTACAACTTGGCTACATTCCAGGCGATGCGCTTGGCTAAGAAGGTGGGGGCCCGGGCTCTCTTTTTCACCTGGCAGAACCTCTTGCGCCGCTACCCTCCCCCCTTCAGTTGGATGGAGCGATACAACCTGAAGAACGCCGCCTACGCCATCGCGGGAAATCAAGAAGGGGAAGAGGTTCTGCGAGCCAAGGGGTACCGTGGCCCCGTGGCCGTCATCCCCCAATTCGGAGTTGACCCCAAGATATACAAGCCCCATGCGCACGAGAAAGGAGCGGGGGGGTTCTGCGTGGGATATATAGGAAGGCTGGTAGAGGAGAAGGGGATAGATCTCCTCCTCCAGGCTCTCTCTGACCTTCTAGGAGAATGGCGCCTCCGCATCTTGGGAAGCGGGCCTCAAAAAGGGCGGTTGCAAAGCCTGGTTCAAGAACTGGGCTTGAAGAAGCGTGTGGCTTTCGACTCCCCCATCCCCTCGCCAGGGATGCCCGACTACTACCGAAGGTTAGACCTCCTCGTCCTCCCCTCCCGCACCCGCCCCAATTGGAAGGAGCAATTTGGGCGGGTGCTCATCGAGGCGATGGCCACCGGGGTGCCGGTGGTGGGCTCCGATTCAGGGGAGATCCCCCATGTCATCGGTGATGCGGGGCTCATATTCCCCGAGGATGACGCCTTAGCCTTAAGAGAGGCGATAGAGAAGATCAGGGGGGATGAAAGATTGAGGCAGAGGTTGGCTCAGGCTGGGAGAGCGCGGGTGCGGGAACGGTATACCCAAGCCCAGATCGCCCTGGAGACCTGCCAGGTTTACCAGGAGATCAAATAGTTTGTGATATAATAGAGTCAAGATGCATATCGGTCTCAACGCTCAACTTCTTTCCCTGTCGGGGGATTACCGGGCTGCGGGCATTACCTGGTATATCTATAATTTCCTGGCCCACTTGCCTCCTTCCGACCATCAGTACACCGCCTTCCTAGGGGAGCGCAAAGCCGAGGGACTCTTCCCCCAGGTAGATCTCTGCTTCAGCCGACTGCCTACCGGAAAGCCCCTGGTACGCATCCTCTGGGAACAGGCCGTTCTGCCTTTTCAATTGGTGAAAGAGGGGATCGACCTCAGCCACTCCCTGGCCTTCGTACAGCCCCTCTTCAGTTCCTGTCCCGGGGTGGTCACCATTTACGATTTGAGTTTCCTCCTCTTCCCCGAGGAGTTCAACCCTTGGAAGCGGCTCTATCTGAGGTATATGACCCCCTATTCGGCCCGACGGTCCCGGCGGGTCATCGCCCTCTCCCAAAGCACGAAGAGCGATCTGAGCAGGCTCTTCAGAGTCCCCGAGGCGAAGATAGAGGTGATACCTTGTGGCGTGGACCCCAGATTTCGGCCCCTCAACGGGAACCTAATCTCCCAATTCCGCCAGAGGCGCAGGCTCCCAGAACGGATGATCCTCTTCGTGGGCACCATAGAGCGGCGGAAGAATGTAAGCCTCCTCCTGGAAGCCTACGCCCAAATAAGCAAAGAGATCCCCCACACCTTGGTCTTGGCTGGAGCCAGGGGGTGGGGAGCGGATGGGATTCTCGCTCAGGCGGAGAAGTTAGACCTTGCCGATGTGATCTTCGCCGGCTACGTGGAGCAGGAGGAACTACCCTTATGGTACAACGCTGCCGACCTTTTAGCCTACCCTTCTCTCTATGAAGGGTTCGGCTTGCCACCCCTGGAGGCCATGGCTTCAGGCACGCCGGTGCTCACCTCGAATGTCTCCTCCTTGCCGGAGGTAGTGGGCGATGCCGGGATCCTGGTAGACCCTCAAAAGGCAGATGAGATAGCAAGGGCGATGCTCAAGGTGCTCCGAGACAAAGGACTCCAGGAGGAGATGCGAAAAAGGGGGTTAGAAAGGGCCAAGCGGTTCACCTGGCAAGGGGCAGCGGAAGAGACGGTAAAAGTCTACGAAGAGGTTATGAGGGAAGGAGATGTATAGGTCTTATCGGGCTTGGCTCACCTTGGGGCTCGCCCTTCTGGATACCCTCCTCATCAACGTCGCCTTCTTCATCGCTTACCATGCACGGTACGAGTGGCAGTTGATCCGCCCCGTGGGCGAGGCGAACTATGTGCCTTTACGCGAATATATCCCCGTCTCCCTCGTCTTGACGGCCATTCTCCTCGCAGTCTACAAAATGGAAGGGCTCTACACTCCAAAGCGCGGCACCTCTTGGCTCGATGAGGTCTATGCTATCTTCATCGGCACCCTGGCGGGGATAGGGGGCATGATCGTGATAACCTTCTTTTACCGGCCCTACTTCTATTCGCGCCTCCTCTTCGGTTATGCGGGCATCTCCGTTACCCTCACCCTCAGCCTAAGCCACCTAATGGTAAGACAGATCTGGGGGTACCTCAGGGGACGAGGCATCGGGGTGGATAGAGTTCTCGTCGTAGGAGCGGGAGAGATAGGACGAGCCATCATGCGCAGCATCATGGCCCTCCCCCAGTTGGGCTACCGGGTAGTGGGCTTCATAGACGATGAGGTGCCAGAGAAGACCATCGGTCGCTTTCCCAGCCTGGGAAGCACAAAGGATCTGCCCCGGCTTCTGCTGGAAAGAAGGGTGGATGAGGTGATCATCACCCTCCCCTGGACCTCCCACGAAGAGATCATCAAAATGGTGGCTCAATGTGAGAGGGCAAGGGTGCGAGCCCGAATAGTCCCTGATCTATTCCAGATGAGCCTCAGCCGAGTGGATGTGGAAGAGGTGGGGGGCATACCGCTCTTAGGGGTGAAGGAGGTATCGATCCGGGGTTGGAACCTGGCCCTCAAGCGGGCTATCGATGTGGTCGTCTCGGCCACGACCCTTGTTCTCCTATCCCCCCTCATCCTCCTTATAGCCACCCTGACAAAGTTAGAGTCGCCGGGACCGCCTCTTTTCCGGCAGACGAGGATAGGGCGAAACGGAAAACCTTTCACCCTCTATAAGTTCCGCTCTATGCGGCCGGAAGCGGAGGAGGAACTGAGCGAAGTCGGTGACCTGGACGAGGCGGAAGGGGTATTCTTCAAGATCCGAGAGGATCCCCGCCGCACCTGTGTGGGGAGGGTCCTGCGCCGCCTCAGCCTCGACGAGCTCCCCCAAATGTATAACATCCTGAGAGGGGAGATGAGCCTCGTCGGCCCTCGCCCGGCTCTCCCGAGGGAGGTGGAACGGTATGAGGAGTGGCATCGCCGGCGGCTAGGGGTTCTCCCCGGCTTAACCGGCCTCTGGCAGGTGATGGGGAGGAGCGATCTCGCCTTCGATGAGATGGTGATGCTAGACCTCTTCTACATCGAGAACTGGTCTTTGTGGCTCGATCTCAAAATAATGCTCATAACTATCCCCACCATCCTTTCGGGTAAAGGGGCGTATTAGCACCCCTCTGTCTTCGAGATTCTAATTATGAAACGACTCCTCGAGGAACCCTTTCGTATCAGCGGGTGAGGTGCCCTTTGGAGATTCCCCTCCCAGACAAAGAGCCCCTACTCTCTTTCCTTCAAGATATCATCCGCATCCCCAGCCCCTCCACAAAAGAAAGAGAGGTTGTAGAACGGGTCGCCGAGGAGATGAAGAGAGTCGGCTTCCCCGAGGTCTTCCTCGATGAGGTGGGAAATGTGGTGGGGCGGATAGGCTCTGGAGGCGGGAAGAGGCTCCTCTACGACGCCCATACCGATACGGTAGGTATCGGCGACCCCGCGGCCTGGAGCAGGGACCCATACAGAGCGGAGATCGAAGAGGGCGTTCTCTACGGAAGGGGAGCAGCGGACAATAAAGGCGCTCTTGCGGCTATGATATATGGAGCCAAATGCCTCATCGATGCGGGCCTCGATCTAACCGGGGACCTCTACGTGGTGGGGAGCGTGCAGGAGGAAGAGTGTGAAGGGTACGCCATCGGGCTCCTCTGCCGAAAGTTAATGCCTCATGCTGTCCTTCTGGGCGAACCCACCGATCTCCAGATCTCTCGCGGCCAGAGGGGTCGTATCATGCTGGTAGTTACCACCCATGGCCGCTCCTGCCACGGTTCCGCTCCAGAGCAAGGGGTAAATGCCATCTATGCTATGAACAAGGTTGCAGCGGGCGTCGAAGCCTTAAACTCCAAGTTGGCTCAACACCCTTTCTTGGGGCCAGGCAGCGTCGCGGTCACCCGCATAGAGAGCAGTGCCGCTAACCTGAACGCCATCCCCGATAGATGCCAAGCCCACCTCGACCGCCGCCTCATCTGGGGGGAAGATGAGGAGTTAGCCCTGACTCAGGTCCGAGAGATCATCCAAGAGGAAGGTGTGGAGGCTGAGGTGGAGACCATGGTATACGAGGCCCGAAGCCATACCGGGCACCCCTGTCGGCAGAAGCAATACTTCTCCCCCTGGCTCCTAGAAGAGCAAGACCCCTTAGTACAGATAGGGGCCCGGACGGTCAAAGAGGTCCTGGGTTATGAGCCCCAGATCATAGGCTGGCGCTTCTCCACCGACGGAGTAGCCACCAAAGGAGAACTGGGCATCCCCACCATCGGCTTCGGGCCAGGGGAAGAGGTGCAGGCCCATAGCCCAGACGAACATATCCCGGTGGCGGACGTGGTCAAAGCAGCGAGGGTCTACGCCCAATTGGCCCTCGATTTTCTGAGCAGATAACCTCCATCTTGGTTGACGGTGGCAGCATGGCGAAACTATAATAGGACAGAAGCCCAAAGCAAGAAAGGAGCAAAGGATGAAGACCGAGACCTTCCGAGGGCGGGATTTTCTCACCCTCCTCGACTACAGCCGGGAAGAGATAGAGACTATCCTAGAGGTAGCCCTGGACCTCAAGCGGGGGTTCGCCATCGGCGAGCCCCATGACTACCTCCTGCGGGGCAAGACCCTCTTCATGATCTTCTACAACGCCTCCCTTAGGACCCGCAACTCCTTCGAGGCGGGGATGACCCAATTGGGCGGTCACGCCCACTTTCTAGAACCGGGGAAGATATACGCCCCCGCCTTGGCCGGCGATGAGCAGGCTTATGAGACAGAGCGGGTGTCCGATGTGGCTCGGGTATTGAGTCGCATGGGAGATGCCATCTCCGTCCGCTGCTATGGCGACCCCGTGGGCTGGGTCTACGGCAAGGCCCACGAGATAGAGCGGAACTTCGCCTACTGGGCCGACATCCCGGTCATCAACATGGAATGCGACAAGTACCACCCCTGCCAGGCCCTGGCGGATGTCCTCACCGTCAAGGAGAAGTTCGGCACCTTCTCTGGGGTGAAATTCGTCATGAGTTGGGCCTACTCTCCCAGCGCCCATAAACCCCGGGCCGTCCCCCAGAGCGCCATCATCGCCGCCACCATGATGGGGATGCAGGTGATCCTGGCCCACCCCAAAGGGATGGAACTGGACGACGAAGTGCTTAAAGCCTGCCAAGGGTACGCCGAGAAGAATGGCGGGGCGTTTGCCATCTCTAACGATATGCGGGAGGCGTTTGAGGGAGCCCACGTGGTCTATCCCAAGGCTTGGACAGCAGCCATCATGCACGCTCCACCGGTTGGCCAACTGGACGAGAAAAGGACGCAAGAGATCTTCGACGCTAACAAGGAGTGGATCTGCGACGAGGAGAAGATGAAACTGGCCCACAAGGATGCCATCTACATGCACTGCCTCCCTTGCGACCGAGGCTTCGAGGTGACCAATGAGGTTATAGACGGGCCGCAATCGGTGGTCTTCGATGAGGCGGAGAACCGGCTGCACGTCCAGAAGGCGATAATGGCTCTGACGATGAGGTGAGGGACAACTACATATACCAGAAACTTACCTTGCTTCTACGCTGCTTTTTTAGGAGATACTCTCGCATGCCTAATCAACCCCTC
>JAUVHF010000078.1 GCA_030593425.1 Anaerolineales bacterium | reverse complement strand
GGGGCTTCTCCGAGCCGATTGTCCCGGCTTGGGGTGGTGGGATCTCAAACGATTCGATTGGGTGAGAGCGCCTCGTCCGATCTATCCTTTAGATGAGTTGCCGGAGTGGCAAGCAAAGATAAGATAGAGGCTTCAACCATCTAATCTTCCTCTCCTGCTTCATCGAAATGAGCGCACATGTTGGTTTGATCAAGCGGTGCATCCCGCGCGTTGACGGGAGTAAGGCCTTCTGAGTGGGGCGGGGTAAGTTCCTCGCTCCTATTATCTAGGTCTTGATCTAGCATCGAGATCCGGGACGCTTAAGACTAGCGACGCAGTAGGGGTAAATGTATTGCTCATCCTTGCTGATGGGGCGGTCTCGCAACGGGGTGGGGAGCGAGATTTCTCTCGAAAGGAGAGGTACATGGCCTATATTAATCCAGAGAAAGAAAGAGGGACAATCAATTTCGCCAGAGGCGTCCCTCCGCCGGAGGCTTTTCCAACACAGCAGCTCCAGGAGTGTGCCAGGGCTGTTCTTGAACGGGAGGGCTCGGTTGTGCTCCAGTACCATCCGGCGGCAGGCTTTGTCCCCTTGAGGGAATGGTTGGCTGATAGATATGGCGTAGCCATGGAGTGTGTGTTGGTCAGCAATGGTTCGCTCCAGATCCTGGATTTCTTGACTCGGCTGCTGACCTCGCCCGGAGATGTCGTTCTCGTGGAGAAACCTTCCTACGATCGGGCCATCACCCTCTTTCGCCGGGCAGGAGCTCGAGTGGTGGGGGTGCCACTCAAGCCCGATGGTTTTGAGCGCCAGGCCCTTGAGAGGCTGCTTGAGGAGGAAAAGCCCGACTTCTTCTACACCATTCCTGACTTCCAGAACCCAACCGGGATTACTACTTCGTTGGCTAAGAGGGAGAAACTGGTTGAATTGGCTGAGAGACACGATTTTTGGGTTCTGGAGGATAGCCCTTATCGAGACCTGAGATATTGGGGCGAGGAGGTTTCTGTGATCTTCTCGTTAGGCTCAGAGAAGGTACTGCACCTGTCATCTTTTAGCAAGGTCCTCAGTCCTGGAATGCGCGTCGGCTACATTCTCGGGCCTGAACATGTTGTGAGCGCGTTGGCCAAGATAGCAGAGGATACGTACATAACCCCGAATATGGTCAGTCAGGGCGTGGTGTACGAGTATTGTCGGCGGGGATGGCTGGGACCCAACATCGAACGATTGAAGGGCCTTTACCGGCCCAGGCTGGAGACTTTGGCCTCTGCTCTGCAAGCATATCTGCCCCAGGCTCAATGGACAAGACCTGAAGGCGGGTTTTTCGTAGGAGCGTATTTACCGTCAGAGGTGGACGTTTCTCTCTTGAAGGCCAAGGCGCAAGAAGAGAGGGTGACACTGAGCGACGGGAGAGGTTTCTTCCCTGATGAGGATGGAAGTGCATTTCTGAGGCTACCGTTCTGCGCGCTTTCGGCCCCAAACATCCAGGAGGGGATAAGCCGTCTGGGTTCCATCGTCAATATGCTGATTCGTTGAGGAAGGTGAAGAAAGGTGATAGTCAATTGAGCTCCAATATCCGTTCTCGATGTGATTCCTCGAAGGGATTCCCCTATGCCTTGACAGGCTCCATTCTTGTGTCAACTAACTTCGTCACGGCGAAGTACGGGCTGAGAGGGTTCAATCCGGAGACATTCAGCTTGGTTTGGACATCTGCCTTCCTCCTTTCTCACCCTGCGGAGATCAAGTCCGCAGAACCTCATGTTTTTGAAGTCCCCTGAGGTATGCTCGGAGGAAATCCGCAGCGGTTTTTGTCCGCAAAAGAGAAAGCTCCTCCCGAAGGGAGAGCCTTCGCATACTATATCTAGTGCCAAGAGACGAATTGATACTACATATTGCGGTCAATGGGGCGGGCGGGATTCGAACCCGCACGGAGTATTAGTCCAGCGGATTTTAAGTCCGCAGCGTATACCATTTCGCCACCGCCCCAGGAGATGATAGCAAATGGCCGATAGCCTCATTTTGTCTCCCAGCTATCGGCTCTACATCTGTAGAGGCGACGGCCGGACTCGAACCGGCGATCGGGGTTTTGCAGACCCCTGCCTTATCCATCTTGGCCACGTCGCCCTGAGAAACGAACCTCTGTTTGAGCCTTTCTATCTTCTTATTATCCTTTCCTTCGGATGCTGCCCTTCTCTGGCCCCCGGCCTGTCATCGCCGGGACAGGCTACCACGCGCCAGCCCGTTCCCCGCCTTGGCAAGTACCGGGGCAGGCTGGTGCGACTTGGGCAGGGGGCAAGCGGTCCTGCCCCTTGTCCTGCCTTTCGGTCCCGAGGACCTCAGGATCCAAGGGAAGGGACCTCAGGGTCGAAGACAGGATGCCGAACCCACGATAGCGGCCGATTTCCACAATCGATCTAGAGATGGCACAAGACTCGGCTCGGTTATGAGGGAAGTGAATTCTCAAACAATCTATCTAGATCTAGGCGCTGTTATGGGACAATATTGATCTATCAAAATTATACACTCGATATGTTGTTTGTGTCAACCGGTTTAGCGGATTCTAGGGACCTCGGATAGCGGAAGCACCTCATTGAAGCGAAGAGGACTCCCCTATGCCAGCGGGGTTTCCTCGCCCCTTTATCATCGCCGAGCGATAGCAGCGCAATAGAGCGGCGATCCAAAAGCCTCAGGGCTGCTATCGCTTCCCGAGCGCTCAAGACACTCTCCAGCCATTGGGGTGTAGAGCAAACATGAACTCCAACGCTCTTGCTCTGCCATGTAGCCTCTTTGAATGTACTATCTTATGAACCTCTCCACAAAGGTGAGGGAATAATACCCTGCCAAGGCCACCATTGTATCCTTGATGCTTTTCCCCAGGAGACAGCTGAGGAAAAACCTAGCCACAGGGAAACGGAGGGCTCCGGCGGCGATACCGGCTAGGTCGAAGAGAGGGTTAGGTATGGCGGAGAGGATTATGATGGTGATGGTGCCATGCCTCTTCATCCAACCCTCGAATCTCTGATAGATGGCTTGGTCGTCGATCACCCCTTGGCCCGCGTACCCAGCCAGATATCCGGTCAACTCTCCTATGGTATCCCCAAGACCAGCCATAACCCCTACAAGAATCGGGTTGAAGACGGCCCCCGCAGCGAAGACGGTAGCTAGGCCGGGCACAGGGAAGACGACGGTGCCGCTGCTCAAAAGGGTGATGAGGAAGATGCCAAAGTAGCCCAGACCTGCATAAGCGGCGAGTCGCTCACGAGAGAGGACAACCACTACGGTGATGAGAACGGCCAGAAGGAGTGCCAAAAAGCGCTTAGCCGCCTGGCGAGCCCGCGACCCCCCTCTGCCTCGCTCCATATCACTCCTCTTCGATGACGATGGCATAGATCATATCCCCTGGGGGCGCGTCGGGGTCTCGAGGCGTGAGGGAGAGGAGAACCTCCATGCCATCCACCACTTTGCCAAATATGGAATGCCGGCCATCGAGGTGGGCTTGGGGAGCGTAAGTGAGGAAGAACTGGCTGCCATTGGTATCGGGCCCCGCGTTGGCCATGGAAAGGATACCGGCCGAGTCGTGGCTCAGGTAAGGGCTGAACTCATCGGGGAAGGTATAGCCTGGGCCACCGCTACCCGTGCCCGTGGGGTCGCCAGCCTGAGCCATAAACCCAGGGATCACTCTATGGAAGGTGCAGCCGTCGTAGAAACCCTGGCGCGCCAAGAAGATGAAGTTATTCACTGTCATAGGAGCCTCGTCATCGAAGAGGAGAAGCCTGATATCGCCCTTCTCCGTCTTGATGGTAGCATAGTAGGTCTTCTCTGTGTCGATGGTCATGGGCGGCGGGGCATCATACCGCTGGGGTGTAGGCTTTGCCCTCCCGCAAGAGGCGAGAACCGATAGAGAAAGCCCGACCAGCGAGGTCAGAAATATGGTTAATAGCCACTTCAGCTTACTTCTTCGCACCAGCCTACACCTCCTCCCTTCTTTTAGAGGGAACCCCGATCCTCACGATCTTATCTCGGTTGCTGGTCACATCTTTCGTAGCATCGACAGCATCCACTATCAGGGGAGCGTGGGTCACTATCCAGGCGTAGTCGTACAGAGTATGCCCAGCCACGATGACCACGCAATCTTGCTCCTTCAGGAGTTCCTCCGAGAGGGGCATCGATTCCAAGGTCAACTCGCCTGGGTGGAATAGATCAGGCCCCACGGGAAAGAGTGGGATGTAGGGGTCGTTGTAATTCACCGTCGCGCCACGCGCCAGGAGTAGTTCGATCACCCTCTTGGCTGGCGAATTCCGGGCGTCATCCACGTCCTTCTTGAAAGCCACTCCCAAAATCAAGATCTTAGCCCCTTGTAAGGTTTTCCCTCGTCTATTGAGCGCATCACCGATCTTATTACAGACGAAGTAGGGCATGCTCTGGTTCACCTCGGCGGCTAACTCGATGAATTTGGTGTAGAAGTCGTATTCCCGCGCCTTCCAGGAGAGGAAATACGGATCTACCGGGATGCAATGTCCACCCACGCCAGGCCCGGGATAGAAAGGCATGAACCCGAACGGTTTTGTGCTGGCAGCCTCGATCACCTCCCAGATGTCTATCCCCATCAGTTCGCATAGTTTGGCCAGTTCGTTGATGAGAGCGATGTTGACGCTGCGGTAGATATTCTCCAAGAGTTTGGTCATCTCCGCAGCCCGAGGAGAGGAGACGAGATGCACCTCCGGCGTGATGGTGGAGAGAAGAAGCCTGGTCAACTCCGCACATCGAGGGGTGAGTCCTCCTACCACCTTTGGGGTGTTCTTCACCGTGTGCTCCCGGTCTCCAGGGTTGACCCGCTCGGGGCAAAAGGCGAGAAAGAACTCTTCGCCCACCTTTAGGCCTGAGGATTCAAGCAGGGGCAATACCTCCTCCTCAGTGGTGCCGGGATGGGTGGTGCTCTCCAGGACCACTAACTGTCCAGGGGTCAGGTATTTGGCGATCCCCTCGGAAGCGGCGATGATGTACGAGAGATCCGGTGCTTTGGCATCGGTGAAGGGGGTAGGGACGCAGATGAAGATGATATCCGCCTCCTTCAGAAGATCGTAGTCGACCGTGGCCGTGAGTCTCCCTCGCTTTACCACCTCTGAGATATCTTCGGAGGGGACATCGCCGATGTAACTCTTGCCCGCACCAAGAGAAGCCACCCGCTCCTCATCTACATCCAACCCCGTCACCCGAAAGCCACTCCTGGCGAACTCCACCGCCAGGGGTAAGCCCACATACCCCAGTCCGATGACTACGATGTGAGCCTCCTTCGTTTCGATCTTTCCCTTCAGTTGATTGAACATAACTACCTCCGCGGCTCATCCAATTCTACCCGTTCCAACCTAATCAATCCGTAGAGTCCGGCTAGGGCCACGCCTCCCCCTAGGACATAAGCCTCCACTAGCCCGGCTTGCATAGTGAAGGTGGCTATGATCCCCAAGGCGCCACAGAAAAGGTAGCAGGCCATCACTGCTTCCCTCTGGGAGAGGCCCATCTTCACTAAGCGGTGGGAGAGGTGATCCTTTCCCGGGTTAGTGATGGGGTTGAGCCCCCGTCTGAGGCGCGAGATGACAACCAGCGTAGTGTCGAAGATGGGGATGCCCAGGATGATGACTGGGATCATCCAGGTGATCGTATCCGGGTGGCCGGGAAAGCGGAGTTTTATCCCCACCGCCGCCAGGACGAAGCCCAGAAAGAGGCTGCCCGCATCCCCCATGAAGATGGTGGCCGGATTCAGATTGTAGTAGAGGAAACCGAGACAGGCCCCTAACAAGGCGGCGGCCAGGCTGCCCACCAAATATTGGCCGTTCAGGGCTGCCAGGAGGAGAAAGAAGGCTGCGGCTACGGCTCCTATCCCTCCTGAGAGGCCATCCATGTTGTCCAGGAGGTTGAGGGCGTTGGTGATGCCTACCACCCAAAGTAGGGTTACCCCAAAATCGAGGATAGGGTTATGGAGAAAAGCGACCTGGACCCCGGAGAGGAAGAGGAGGGTGGCGGCCAGACTTTGACCTCCTAACTTGAGGAGGGGCCTGATCCCCCAACGGTCATCCCAGATCCCTAGGAAGGAGACCAAGGTGGCGCCCACCAGGATGCCGATCAGCTCCGACACATAACGCCGTTCACCGAAGAGGAGAAGGGCTGCGATGAAGGCTAGGTAGAGGGCCACTCCTCCAAGGAGCGGCATGGGGGTGAGGTGGACTTTGCGGGGCTCAGGCCGATCTACCATCCCCATACGGGCGGCTACCCGCCGGAAGAGGGGCGTGACTCCCATGGCTAGGGCCAAGGCGGTAGCGAATACGAGAAGCGGATTGCCCATCTAACTCTCCCAATAGGCGATGAGAACGTCCCAGAAGGGTCTCTCGGTGGGGCTGGCCAGGTCCCTAGCCAACTGAGCCTGGGCCAGGGCCTCGTCCAAACGCCCCGTCTGGTAAAAGAGCAGAGCCAACCGGCTACGAGTTCCGAAATCGTCATTCGACTCCGCGGCCGCCAGAAACTCTTGAATAGCCCCCTCCAGATCTCCTTTTTGAATATGAGAGTAGCCTAAATTGATATGCTCCCTTACCTCTTCGGAGGCGGTGAGCATGGTCTCTTGGTGGGCCTGAACGGCGTAGGTATCGATCAGGAGTAGGTAAGTCTCGCCATACTGGGGGTCTAGAGCCAAAGATCCCTGGAATTTGGCGATGGCCTTCTCGTGCTCCTCAAGGCCCTGGTAGGTCTGGCCCCACTCGTTCAGGAGTTGGGCGTTATGGGGGCTCAAAGTTGTGGCCTCCTGGTAATAGTCTAGGGCCTCCTGCAGCCTTTCCTTCCGCTCTTCTGGGTCTTTCGTCAATCCACCCCAGACGTTGGAGATTCGTCCCAAGTTGGCTACATGATCGGTATTTAGGGGGTTAATAGCCCTCGCTTTCTCCAGGACCACCTGGGCGCTCATGAAGAGGCTCCCTCTGTTCAACCCGGCAACCTGTTCTGGGGTCAGCCTTAAAAGGTCTTCAGTGGTGTGGGGTTCGAAGAACGGTTGCGCGGTAGCCTCCGGAGCGGCTTTCGCCTTCTCCAGGATGGAGCGAGCCAGGAAGATGTAGTACCAATCCTGATCCGGGGCTCGTTTGATCGCCTCCTCGTAGATGGCTGTGCTGGCATCCCAC
>JAUVHF010000165.1 GCA_030593425.1 Anaerolineales bacterium | reverse complement strand
ATGGAAAGGGAGAAATCTACCTGGACGGTGAAGAAAGGCCTAGCCCAGATGCTCAAGGGCGGGGTGATAATGGATGTGGTGAACGCCGACCAGGCCAGGATCGCCGAAGAGGCAGGGGCGGTGGCGGTGATGGCTTTAGAGAGGGTCCCCGCTGACATCCGCTCTGAGGGCGGGGTGGCCCGTATGAGCGATCCGGGACTGATCCTGGAGATCATGGAGGCGGTCACCATCCCGGTGATGGCCAAAGTACGGATCGGCCACTTTGTGGAGGCCCAGGTTGTGGAATCCTTGGGGGTAGACTATATCGACGAGTCGGAGGTTCTCACCCCTGCCGATGAGGAGCACCACATCGACAAGCATCTCTTCAAGGTGCCTTTCGTTTGCGGCTGCAGAAACCTGGGCGAGGCGCTGCGGCGGATCGGCGAGGGCGCAGCCATGATCCGCACCAAGGGGGAGGCGGGCACAGGGAACGTGGTGGAGGCGGTTCGTCACGCTCGAGCGGTCTTGGGAGAGATGAAGAGGCTCCAAGCGCTGCCGCCCGAGGAGTTAATGGGCGCGGCTAAAGAGTTAGGCGCCCCTTACGAGTTGGTAAAGGAGATAGCGGAGAGGGGAAGGCTGCCCGTGGTGAACTTCGCCGCGGGGGGGATAGCCACCCCCGCCGATGCAGCCATGATGATTCAACTGGGGCTGGATGGAGTCTTTGTGGGCTCTGGCATCTTCAAGTCCGAAGATCCTCCTCGCCGAGCCAGGGCCATAGTCGAGGCCACCACCCATTATGATGATCCGGCCATCATCGCCGAGGTTTCTAAGGGACTGGGCAAGCCGATGCGCGGCTTGGAGATAAGCGAGATCCCGGAGGAGGAACTCTTGGCCCCACGAGGTTGGTAGATGCGGCGGATCGGTGTTCTGGCTCTCCAAGGCTCTTTCATCGAGCATATAGCCCTCCTGGAGCGGCTGGGGGTGGAGCCCCCAGCCGTCAAATTGCCGAAAGATCTGGTCGGCCTGGAGGGTTTGATCATCCCTGGGGGCGAGAGCACCACCATCAGCAAGTTAGCCGCTACCTATAAACTTATGGACGAGTTGAAGCGGTTGGCGAAAGATGGCTTGCCTATGTGGGGCACTTGTGCAGGGATGATACTTCTGGCCAGGGAGAGCGAGGGGGCTACCCAACCCCATCTTGACCTTATGGATATCACGGTAGAGCGAAACGCCTTCGGGCGGCAGGTGGAGAGTTTCGAGGCAGATCTCCTGATCCCTGCTCTAGATGTCGTTAGTTCTGAGGAGGAGAAGGGTAAGAGTTTCCATGCCGTTTTCATCCGTGCTCCCTGGATAAAGAGGGTGGGGGAGGGGGTGGAGGTCCTGGCCGCCCTGGATGAAGGTGTCATCGTGGCTGCGCGGCAAGGGAACCTCCTGGCTACCGCCTTCCATCCTGAATTGACTGAGGATATCCGTTTCCATCGCTACTTCCTCAACATGGTCGAGTCTGGGCATAACGGGATGGCGGCCTAAACGGCCCCTATCGCTCTCTTGGTGAAGATGTCACAGGTAAGGTCTTTCGGTTTAGGGGATATACCACTCCTATGGAGATTGGGAGGCAAGGGAACCCTCCTGGATGCGGAGAGCGTTATCTGGGGGGCTCATCGCCCCTTGGTCAAGGCTCTGGGCAATTATCTCACCTTCAACCGAGGGGGGATATATACCTTCGTATTAGATGGCGAAGGGTTCATCCAGGGGCGGGATCGGGCCTCTGGGTTGGCCTGCGATATAGTATATATCGCCCCTTCTTGGGATGAGTCTTCGGAGGGGATATGGTATCGCCTGTTGGAAGGGTTATGCGTGGAGAAGGGGGAAGAGAGGGCGCGGCGCATATTCGTCAAATTGAGAGAGGAAGAGTCAGAGGAGGTGGAGGTCTTCCGACAGGTCGGTTTTAGGGGCTACGCCCGACGGCAGATCTTTCGAGGAGACGAGATCTCCCCCAAGATCCTTGGTGCGGACAAGGGATCCTTACGACCCCGTCGGGCGGGGGATGAATGGGGCCTGCAGCGGCTCTATAGTAGCGTGACACCTCGACCCGTGCAACAGGTGGAGAGGCCAGAAGATACCCCCCTCTATCCCATGATGAGAGAGTACGTAGCCGAGGAGGAGGGGGAGATAATCGCCTACTTCTGCCTCGTGCCTGGGAAAGAGGGGCATTGGATGAAGGCCGTGATCCACTCTCAAGCCGAAAAGAGGCTGGTTAGGGATGGCTTGCGGTTGTTTTCGGCTCTTAAGGCACTTCCTATCTATTGCGAAGCGAGGGGGTATGAGCAGGGTCTTAGGAGCGCATTGAGGGAGATAGGGTTCGGGTATCTCTTTGAGGAGTTATTGATGGTGAAACATACTACGGCACGGGCGAAGGTGCCTGCAGCCCAGCCGGCTGTCAGCCTAGAGAAGAAAGCAGAGGGGGTGCACACCATCTCCAGCAGTAAGGGATAGAAAATGTGGCAAGAAGAGATCACCGATGACTTAGACCTTTTAGTGAGTGTGCTCCCGCCGAAACTGACAGCCTCCCTGAAGAGGATGAACCGGGAGCAAGACCTCTTGGAGGTGGTCCTGGACTTGGGTAGGCTCCCGGAGGCCCGCTTCACGGACCAGGAGGCCGGTCTCGACGATTCCGAGGTCACAGAAGAGGAGATCGAGTACGTGGTCTCTCGCATCGGCGACTTCGGCGAGGACAACCGGGCAGGGATCGAGCGGACACTGCACCGCATATCGGCCATCCGCAATCGGAAGGGGAAGATCGTGGGGCTCACCTGCCGTGTGGGTCGGGCCGTCTACGGCACCATCGACATAATCCGGGATATCGTGGAGTCGGGGAAGAGCATACTCCTTTTGGGACGACCGGGGGTAGGCAAGACTACCATGCTCCGGGAGGTGGCCCGGGTGCTGGGGGATGTGAAGCGGGTGGTGATCGTCGATACCTCTAACGAGATCGGGGGGGATGGTGATATCCCCCACCCGGCTATAGGAAAGGCGCGACGGATGCAAGTGCCCACCCCAGTCCTGCAACATGAGGTGATGATCGAGGCGGTGGAGAACCACATGCCGGAGGTGATCATCATCGATGAGATCGGTCGGGAACTAGAGGCCACGGCTGCCCGAACCATCGCCGAGAGGGGGGTACAGTTGGTGGCCACCGCCCACGGAAATACCTTAGACAACCTGATGATGAACCCCACCCTGGCCGATCTGGTAGGAGGCATCCAAGCGGTGACCCTCTCCGATGAGGAGGCCCGCCGCCGGGGTACCCAGAAGACGGTGTTGGAGCGGCGAGCCCCACCTACATTCGACGTGGTGGTGGAGATCCAGGGTTTCTACCACTTGGCGGTGCGCCACGATGTGGCCGAGGCCGCGGACGCCATCCTGAGGGGAAGAGAGTTGCCCGTGGAGTTGCGCTATCGCGATGAGTCCGGCGAGGTACATACAGAGACGGCGCTTTTGCCCAAGGAGGGGAGGGAGCCCTCCGCAGTAGAGGTGGCTGAACCGTTAGCCCCCTTGCGGGTCTACCCCTACGGGGTCAATCAGAACTACCTCGGCCGAGCGAGCGAGGAACTGGGTCTGCCCGTGGAGGTGGTGAAGCGATTAGGCCAGGCGGATATCATGCTCACCCTGAAGAGTTACTATCGCAAGCGGCCGCGGGCCATCGTCGACGCCGAGAGGCGAGGGATCCCGGTTTACGTCTTACGGAGCAATACATTGCGCCAGATAAAGAGCAGCCTGGCCGAGGTCTTTGGAGTAGAGAAGAGGGTGGACCCCTTCGCTTTGGCCCTGCAGGAGACGCAGGAGGCGATAAGGGAGGTCTTAGCCGGCGCCCGGTCGGTGGAACTCTCTCCCCAGAAGGCCTATGTCCGCCGCAAGCAGCATGAGATGGCTAGGGAAGCGAACCTCGTCTCCCGTAGCCGAGGGAAGGAGCCTCGCCGGCGCGTGAAGATCTACCAGAACGAGGAAGGATGAATTCCTCTATGAAGCGAAACCCTCCCC
>JAUVHF010000207.1 GCA_030593425.1 Anaerolineales bacterium | reverse complement strand
GCATCGGAAAGGAGGGCCAGGCTGTTGGTGAGGAAGCCTCCTACGATCTCGGCCACCATGAAGGCTAAGGTCATGGAGAACACGATGGTCAGTTCTCGCGCCCCCCGACCGCGATGGTGCTCACGTATCCTTTCGCTCATCTTAGTCTCGTCTTAGAAAGACGGTCATGCAGTGAATGCCGCCCCATCCCTTCCGCAGTTCGCTTATATCCTGCTCTAGGACCTCCACCCCCGCTTTCTCCAGCACCTCTTGGGTGCGAGGGTTTCCTGCAGGCATCACTACCTTCCCCGGCTCTAGAGCCACGAAATTCAAAGCCATCCCTTCTTTTACCTCTTCCACCCAGGGGGCCTCTAAGACGTGAAAGCCTCGTTCTCGGAGAGCGGCCCAGATATCGTGGGGTGTCTGCCAGGGGAATATGATGGCCAGGTCCGGGGCGATGAGGTTCATCACGCCGTCCACATGGGGGTGTCCATAGGGTATGGAAAAGGGTAGAAAGTGGTTCACCCCCATAGGCCGAAGCACCTCTTCCACTTGCCGAACCCCTTCCCTATTGGCTCTCACCCCGGTGCCTAGGATCACCGTCTCTCGGTCGACCCACATGCCGCAGGCCCCCTCGAATATGCCCTTCCCAGTGACGGTCCGTACGATGGGGACGCCTAGCCGGGCCAGTGTCTGGGCCACCCACCGCTCTTCGCCTCGACGTACCTCCAGAGCATGGCGGGCTATTATCGCTCCCTCCGGGGTCATGAAAACCGAGTCTCTCAAGAAGTAGGCGTTGGGTCTCTGGGGGTGCATATCATCTACATAGTAGACTTTGGCGCCGTTTTCTCGGTAGATGGCTGCTAAGCTATCGTGCTCCTCTCTAGCCTTTTCGGGATCGACTATCTCCCGCCACCGCCAGACTGTAGGGTCGGTAACCCCTTTGATCTCCACCCCTGGCCGGCGCAAAAGGACGGCCCTGAGTTTTCCCACTTCGGAGGAAACTCCCCAGTCGCCGCCCCAAAACTGAGGGATCTCTGGTGCGAATTCCGTCTCTCGGGCTAGCCATTTCTCCATCTTTTCTTCTTGGCTGTGTATCTCCCTTACTGATATCGAAAGGCGATCTAGACAGATGACAGCGAGGGGGCCAAAGCCCCCTCTTATAAATATACCTTACCCTCCCTAATGTGTCAAGGATGATATGGTGAGGGCTTAGCCATCCCTAAGAGGCTCTCTCCTGAAGCGCGGCGACGCTAGATTTCCGAACGGCAGCGATAATCCCCTCCTTGAGGGAGAGCCAGGGGCTGGTCAGGCAGACCGCCGATGGTTCCGTGAGGGCGATGAAATCCTCGGTGACGGCGTCCAGGGCTTGGAGTAGGGTAGTCTCTTGAATGGTGTGCATCTGTCCACGGATGACAAAGGGGCCCACATAGGCCGTCACCGGGCGGGCCACCTTGTGGATGGTGATGAATTCTGCACTGGGGACCTTCGTCTCCTCGATAAGCCAGGCCATGATTATCCCCTCTTTGTTTATGATCAAAGAGGGTACGGCCAGGGGACGAGGGCCCGGCTCAGCGACTAGGGGGCGGATCGAGATCTCAGTGAGGGCAAGAATAGGCCGAAACCGGTCGTTGAGGATATCTAAGATACGCCGGGGAGGCCGAGTCACAAGCGTGCCTCTTATCTCAAAGGAGTCGGAGTAGAGGGCTACCTTACACCTTGCTTCATCCGAGGGTTGGCGGTTCATAGGTTTCTCCTAGGCGGAAGAGTCCACCTTTCTATTGTAGCACCCCCTTCTCAACAAGACAAAGTTGAGAGGGAGCGTTTTCCCTTAGCCGATGAGGGATAGAAAGAGAGTCCGGGCCGAAGAGCCTGCGGAAGGATAATAATCTATCGCAGCTCCTGCCCAAACTCTCCTTTCCAACTCTACTGTAAGAGCGAATGTTTGACAAGCCTTACTTTGGTACCAATTCTCTTGTCTTGGCCAGGTTGCTACTCGTTCGGGTGGACGCGAACTTGGAAGCCGAGTTCCAGGAGAAGAAAGGGCTGTTTGAGGAGGCGTGTCGTGTAGACGTCCGCAAGGGGTGGAGATATTGTTCGGCTAGTTCTATGCCCAGGGAGATAGACTGACCTTCAGGGGTAACTACATGTTGAGTTCTGATGCGCCTGGCAGGACTCGAACCCGCAACCTACTGATTCGTAGTCAGTCGCTCTCTCCAGTTGAGCTACAGGCGCATGGCGGAGAGGGTGGGATTTGAACCCACGAAGGAGGTTTTAGCCCCCTTAGTCGCTTAGCAGGCGACCGCACTAGACCGGACTATGCGACCTCTCCACATGGCGGAGGGAGAGGGATTCGAACCCCCGGTGGGCTTAACGCCCACTGCGGTTTTCAAGACCGCCGCAATAGTCCACTCTGCCATCCCTCCAATAAAGTATAACACGTCTGTCTGGCGGTGTCAATCCTGGGGAGGAAGTTCTATTCGCTCTGGGGCTCAATAGTCACCTTGAGCCTGGCAGGAGCCTTACTCCCTACTATCCATTTCTGGATGTAGAGTGCACCAACCTTCGGTGGATAACCTGGCTCGACTACCTCTTGATATCGAAAGGTGTTCTTCGTTGCCCTCTCGAAGGTGAACTCGATGGTGATTTTTCTCCTCTCCTCCATCCTTCTCTCTCCTCAAGGCGGCGAGGTGGGTCACTTCCATTATAATATATCCGCCGATCTATCAGCAGGGATCTTCTCCAAGCCGCCCATGTGTGGTTGTAGGACTGGGGGGATTACGATGCTCCCATCGGGCTCTTGGTAGTTCTCTAGAAGAGCGATCATGGTCCGGGGCAAAGCCAAGCCTGAGCCGTTGATGGTATGGACGAACTCTGGCTTGGAGCCTGGCTCCTGGCGGAAACGGATGTTGGCCCGACGGGCCTGGAAATCGCGACAGTTGCTCAAGGTGCTAACCTCTAACCACTCCCCGCAACCAGGGGCCCACATATCCAGATCGTAGGCCAGCGCCGCGGCAAACCCCAAATCTCCCGTACAAAGTTGTTTCACCCGGTAAGGGATT
>JAUVHF010000021.1 GCA_030593425.1 Anaerolineales bacterium | reverse complement strand
TTTTCTCCCTTAATTTATGTCTAGTTCTTCTCCTTTGCTAACCAATCCACTCCCCCCACTCATGAAAGCACCCGCCTCTAAGCCCAGCCCTCGGTTTTGTTATGTCAATGAAATCGAGGTTCTAAATCAAACGTGCGATCTTATGTCAATTCACTCTGGGCCACAGATACCCTCTTATGCAAAAGGGGACGACCTCGTGTCGTCCCCTAACCACACTCTTTACGCCGAAGGCCCCCTACCCGCTTCTGGAGGCCGCTGCTGGAGCCCGACGCCTCATGAGGTTCCCCACCTTTTCCCTTAACTCCTCCACCCGCAACGGCTTGACCAAATAGTCGTCGGCGCCGCACTCCTTGGCCCGCTCCACCTCTTCAGGGTAACCAGTGACTACCAAAACCCTGGTCCCCAAGGTCTCCGGATCGGTCTTTATCCTCCGACAGACCTCGAAGCCGTCAACCCGGGGCATCACCAGGTCCAGAATGACCAAGTTGGGTTCGAAACTGGCAACCTTGAGACCAGCCTCATATCCATCGGAGGCTCGCTCGAACAGGTAATCTTCCCCTGCCCCGCTCAGCGCCCTCTCGATGAACTCCACCACGCTGGGCTCATCGTCCACGATGAGGATCCTGTTGCCCGGAGGAGCGAAGAAATCCTCGTCGATGGGTATCTCATACTTCTCCAAGAAATCTCGAAAGTCCTCCAACCTAACGCGATAGTGTCCCCCAGGAGTGGAATAGGCTTTGAGTTTTCCCTCCTTTATCCAGTTGAAAACCGTGGCCGGGCGGACCTGGCAGTATTCTGCCATCCGGCCCGTGGTTAACGCCCTTCGTCTTCGCTCCATATCCCTCCCCCTGACAGTGCGTGTTACGAGGTTTTTTGTCTCTTTGTATAGTAGCACCAACGGCTCCCCTTGTCAAGCCACTCTGGACAGCCTCCTCCTTACATTGTATAATCGGTTTGTGAAGACGCCCACTTACGAAGTGACCCTCCCCTTCTTCAGGGGCCCCTTAGATCTCCTCCTCCACCTGATCCTGGAGAGGGAAGTAGAGATCACCAAGATCTCTTTGGCCCAGGTTACCGACCAGTATTTGGCCTACGTGAGCCATCTGGAGAGACTGGAGGTGGAAACCCTAGCCGACTTCATCGTTGTGGCGGCTCAACTCCTCCTCATCAAATCCCGGGCCCTCCTACCCCAGCCGCCCCCTGGGGAATTCGAAGAGGAGGAGGTAGGAGATGAACTGGTCCGACGGCTCATCGAATACCAGAAGTTCAAAGCCGCGGCCCAACAACTCCGCAGCCGAGAAGAGGAGGGGCTACGCGCCTACCCCCGAGCGGTAGCCGTCCAGCCCAGGCCTCCTTTCCCACTGCAAGGGGTATCATTAAACGATCTGGTGGAAGTGCTTCGCCAGGCTCTGCAAGAACAGCCTGTCGGTTCCGTGGGGGAGATCGTCGCCCCTCTAACCATCTCCCTTCCAGCCAGGATAAGGGAACTAGAGAGACTAGTCCGCCGCCGTCGCCGCTTAAACTTCAGCCGCTTGCTGAGAAGGGCGAAATCCCGCCTGGAGATCATCGTCACCTTCCTGGCCCTATTGCAACTGATTAAGCGACGGCAGATCGCCGTTCAACAAGATCGCCCCTTCGGGGAGATAACCGTCCTCGCCATATAGAGTCCCAAGACTACCCCTAGGATATCGAAGGCCAGATCTAATAACTCCGCATTCCGCCCCGGAACGAAACTCTGGTGGAATTCGTCGGAGGCAGCGTAGAGCCCCCCGATCAGCAAAGCCCGCCAGCCACCTTCATTCCCCACGCCCCTATGGAGCAGGACCGCCAGGACACCATATTCCAACAGGTGGGCTACCTTCTTGAGGAGAAAATCGATGAGGTGATGGGGGTAACGAGGGAGATGGGATCGCGAAGAGAGGAAGAAGATAAGGCCCATCCACAAAAGGACCGGCAACCAGCGGTTGACCCTGGACCGAAGATTATCCACCTAAATCACCAAAAAGGCAGAAGGACGAGCGATACCTCCTCCCCATCCATCTTTATTCTACGGTTACCGACTTGGCCAAGTTTCTCGGCTTATCGATATCGCAGCCCCGCTCCCGAGCTACATAATAGGCGAAAAGTTGCCAGGGCAGGATGGAGAGGATGGGCTTCAAGGGCTCCAAGGTATCGGGGACGTAGATGACCTCATCGGCCTCTATATCTTCGTCGCCCTCCGTGGCCAAGGCCAAGACCTGGGCCTTTCTAGCCCTCACCTCCTGGATGTTGGAGATGATCTTGGGGTACTGGGCTCCTTTAGTGGCCAGGACTACCACCGGCACCTCCGGATCCAGCATGGCTATGGGGCCATGCTTTAGTTCTCCTGCTGGGTAGCCTTCGGCATGGATATAACTTATCTCCTTGAGTTTGAGGGCTCCCTCCAATGCCGTAGGGTAATCAACGCCTCGACCGATGAAGAAGAAACTCCTTCGGTCCGCGTATCTTCTGGCCAGCCTGGCTATCTCTTCCTCCCCCTCCAGAACCCTCTCCATCTTGCTGGGAAGAGCCCTCAGTTCCCGAACCACCTTACCGATCTGACTCTCCGTTAAGAAACCCCGCCGCCTGGCCAACTCCAGGGCCAAGAGGGTGACCACCACCAGTTCCGCGATGTAGGTCTTGGTGGCCACCACTCCGATCTCCGGACCGGCTTGAAGATAGAGGACCCTCTCAGCCCCTCGGGTTATGGAACTCCCCATGACGTTGGCCAAAGCCAAGGTAAAAGCGCCCCTCTCCTTGGCTAGCCGAAGGGCGGCCAAGGTATCGGCCGTCTCTCCCGACTGGCTGATGAGGATCACGAGAGTCCGGGGGTCGATGACCGGGCAACCGTACCGGAACTCGGAGGCGATAGCCACCTCCACAGGCAGGCGAGCCCACTCCTCGATGAGCCTCTTTCCCACCAGACCAGCATAGAAAGAGGTTCCACAGGCCACGATATGGCCCCGATTCTTCTGACTCAAATCCAACCCCTCAAGTTCCGAGAGGCTCAGCCTCTCGCCGTCCAGGCGACCTCGCAAGGCGTTCTTGATCGCCTCAGGCTGTTCGTGGATCTCCTTGAGGACGAAGTGGGGGTATCCCCCCTTCTCCGCCGCCTCTAGATCCCAACTGATATGGAACGGCTCCCGAGGCACCTCCTTCCCCTCCATCGTCCAGACCCTCACCCCTTGGCGGTCCAGAGCCACCACCTCGCCATCCTCTACGATTAAGGCTCGTCTGGTGTGGGGCAAGAGGGCCGGTATATCGGAGGCCAGATAGTTCTCCCCCTGCCCCAACCCCACCACTAGGGGCGAAAAGAGCCGTGCTCCGACCAAGAGTTCCGGCTCATCCGCCGAGAAGACGCCTATGGCGTACGCCCCCCGCACCCCTCTCATCGCCTTCCTGGTAGCCTCTGCCAAATCACCCTCGTACGCCTCTTCGATCAGATGGGCCACCACTTCCGTATCTGTCTCGGAGACGAAGCGATGGCCCCGGCTCAAGAGTTCCTCTCGGAGAGCAGCGTAGTTCTCGATGATCCCGTTATGTACCACCACGAGACGGCCCGTGCAGTCGGGATGGGGATGGGCGTTGGTCTGACTGGGCTCCCCATGAGTCGCCCAGCGGGTATGTCCCAACCCCAGGAACCCGGGTACCGTTCGACCATCCAGGGCAGCAAACAGATTCTCTAATTTGCCCTCGCACTTTTCGATCTCGATCCGTCCCTGGTTTAGGACCGCGATCCCTGCCGAATCGTAGCCTCGATACTCCAACCGCTTCAACCCATCGAGGAGGATCGGCGCCGCGAAGCGCGGCCCTACATAGCCCACTATGCCGCACATATGGCACCTCCTGGTGAAGCAAGATCCCTATGGGGCGATACAAAACGAGTCTCCCACCATCACGGCCTCAAAAGACGCAACCTTATGAGGCCCGCGGATGGAGACCCTCGCTTCTTTGCTATTCACCTGTTCCCTCCTGTGTCTATTCGCTGCTGCCAGCACTCAAGCGGTGAAAAACCTGATCTCAATGATATTCACCGCCTTCGCCACCGGGCTCCCTTTGTCCCGCCGGTCGCCCCACGGTTTTGGAGAAGCCCTTCATCTCAGGAGGGGAAGATTAGGGGTGTGGCCACCCTGGAGGCATCCGCCGAACTCTCGATTTTCTCCCTCTGAAACGACATCGGGATTAGCCCCGCCTTGCGGTCGGGGAACCTCCGCCTCGTCAACTCTAAGAAAGCCCAGGCGCTCTCTTCCCCCAGCAACTTTCCCTGCTCATCACCTCCTTTCGCAAAAGCGACTATACAACATAAGGAACCCTCTTGACAAGCCCTACCCTTACTGGTGGCGTCAGCCCGTCCCGGCGATGACAGGCCGGGGGAGGTAACTCCTGACAGCACGGACTTTTACACGCTCCCCTCGGCCAAGGCCGTCTTGACGAAGAGCCAGGGGGCGAAGAAGCCCGCCCACAGGCCGATGAGGCCGTAGCGAAGCAAGCGGAAAGGGAGGCCGGGCGGGAAAATCCCCTTCAGCCCCAGGTAAAGGGCGAAGGTGACGGCCAGACCGAGGAGGAAGCGCACCACCCGCTTCCACCAGGGGCCGTCAACCGAGAAGCCAACGAATTCGCCCTCCAAGGTGAACCCCACCCCCGTCCCCAGAAGCGCCCCTAGAAGGGTAGCCATGTCCTCGGTGGGGTGGAGGAAGAGCAATATCAAGGGGATTACGGTGGCCAGGGCTAACTTCGCCCCCAAGGGAAGGTCGCCGATCCACGCCTCCGCGGCCAGGAGGAGCCAATTGTAGATCAGGATGAGGAGCACGGCTACGAGCAGGCCGACGACGACGTCGTGCGGGAAGTGCACCCCCAGGTAGACCCGCGAGAGGGCGACCAAGAGGGGGAGGACGATGCCCAGGGCCCAGGCCCACCCTTTGCGCCACCGGGTGGCTAGATAGCCCCACACGACCCCCGTCCCTTGAGCATGTCCGCTGGGGAATCCATAGCCCGTGGACTTCCCAATCTGTCTCACTCTGAGGTCAAACTGGAAGGGGCGGGGGGCGCGAAGGATCTCCTTCAGGCCGTTATTGGCGTAAGCCGAGAAAAGGAAAAGGAAAGCGAGCCTAGCCCCCGCCCCCTTGTCCAAGCACCAAAAAATGAGGGGAAGGAGGATGAGGTAGAATTGCTCTCCCCCAAGGAAGGTGACCGCTCTGAAGAAGGCGTCGAGGGGGCCGCTGCTGAAGGACTGTAGCCATAGCACCACGCCCGTGCCCCAATTGAGCAGAACGTCGTCCATTGTCGTAACTCCTTTCAGTAGTCCTTGCGCGCCCAGCCTTCAGTCATGGTGTGGCCCGCTGGCAATGAGACGCATTTGCTAGGTTAAAACCTCCCGCATCGTCTCAGCCATCGTTACCTTCACCCCTAGAGCAGCCTCCATATCCCCCACCGTCATCCCATCCAAAGTTATCTCCCCCTTGGCGTCGAACATGGAGCGGGGGAGATAGACCATCTCCCCCAAATCCCGTCCCCGAAGGGCAGCGATCACATCTCTCCCTGTCAACAGCCCTGATACGGTGATGGTGGGGCCGAAGAAGCGGTTCTCGATGGGGATTACCTCTATCTGCGTGGAGAGGAGAGCACTTCCCACGGGCTCCTGTCCCTCGGGATCCTGTAAGGATAAGGGAAGTTCGTTTGCCATCCCCTCAAGGAGGGGAGCGATGAGGATGCCGCAGGCTAACGTTTTCCTACCCTTAGCCGCTAAGGGTTTGCCCTTCTTTATCCCCTCGTCCAAGAGCCTCCTGACGAGCCCGATCCCGTTCTCCAGTTGGGGAAAGTCGTCATACTCCTCCGCTGACGGGGAAAGAAGACCAGCCACAAGATAGAACTCGTCAGCCAAATAGACCAGAGAGCGTCCGTACCGTCCCCGAAACTCCTCGCTCCAGAGGGATACCTGCTTCACTAAGGCCTTGGCCTCCCGCGGCGTCACACCCCGCAGCCCCGCACGGTGATATCTGGTCAGACCCACGGGGACCACCCCGATCGATTGCACAGCGGGAAAGAACCCTACCAGATCGGAGACCGTCCTCTCCAGATGAAGATCGTTGAGACCAGGCACCACCACTACCTGGGCGTGAACCCGGATACCGAGATGGCTCAAGCGGTGAAGTTGCTCTCGTATGTCTGGGAGCCGTGGATTCCCGAAGATCTTGCGGCGTAACTCCAAATCGGTAGCGTGCACGGATACGTAGAGAGGGCTGAGCCCTTGTTCCCCTACTCGTTCCCAATCCTCCTCGCTCCAATTGGAGAGGGTTATGAAGTTCCCCCAGAGAAAGGAGTAACGGTAATCGTCATCCTTGATATAGAGGCTGCTCCGCATTCCCGGGGGCAACTGATCCACGAAGCAAAAGGAGCAACGGTTCCCACAACGGCGCAAGCCATCGAAGACCACCTCCTGGAAATCGAGGCCCAGATCCTCCCCATACCCTCGTCGGAGCCTGCGAGTGAAAACCTCGCCCCCTCTCCTGATTACAAGTTGCAACTCTTCCTCGGCAGAGTAGAACCGGTAATCGATGACATCCCTCAACCGGTGGCCATTGACGGAGAGGAGTTCATCGCCCGGCAAGAGCCCCGCCTTCTCCGCTGGGCTCCCCCGCCGCACCGAGGAGATAACCCCACCGCTATTTGAAGGCCCCAGCCGCTCACTTGCTCGGCTGAGGCCTAGATCATCAGCGAATCCGACAAAGGTCACGAAGCACCCTTGTAGGGCCTTATGTGCTCTTCCCTGGCCTCCGAAAGATCGCTATATACCCCTCGATACTGGGGAGGAAGGAGAGCGGCCAGTCGATACATAGCCTCGGTGGTCATCTCGCTCAGTTGTTCTTTGGTCACCCTGCCCTCCCTGGGGACTAAGACGAAGGGCTCTCCCACCACTATCTTGGTCTTGGTACGACGCAGCCTGGCTAACTCTTTCCAGAACCGCTCCGACCCAGAGATAGCCATAGGTAGGATGGGAACAGAGGCCTTGAGGGCCACGTAGGCCACCCCATCGCGAGCCTTGATTAGCCGCCAATCACCGCCCCTAGTCCCCTCTGGGGCCATGAGAAGCGCTTTCTCCTCCTTCAGCGCTGCCATCGCCTTCCTAAGGGCCATCCGATCTACCTCCCCCCGATGCACGGGGAAAGCACCGTAGAGCCTGAAGACCAGCCCTACCACGGGATAACCGAAGAGTTCGGCTTTGGCCATGCCCACGATGTCGCGGGGGATGAAGACGGTGGCTAGGACGGGGTCAAGGAAGTTCATATGGTTGATGGCCACGATGAGGGGGCCTTTCCGGGGCACATTTTCCAGCCCCACGACCTCATAATCGAGAAGGATAGAAAAAAGGCCTCGCAATATCGACTTGGCAAAGCGATGAAAGAGCATCTCTATCGGTTCGCCCCCTCTTCCCGGGGCTGCCACTTCTCCAGTAATTCCATCACCTGACCCCATACCTCCTCGATGGATAGATGATCGGTATCGATGATGATAGCGTCCTGGGCGGGCTTCAAGGGAGCCGCCAGGCGGTGGCTGTCTATGTCGTCCCGGCGCCGCATATCGGCCAAGACATCCTCGTAAGAGGCCTCCTCGCCCCGGGCCAAAATCTCTCTATATCGCCGTTGGGCTCGCACCTCCAGGGAGGCATCGAGATATATCTTCAGATCGGCATGGGGCAGGATCACTGTCCCGATATCCCGCCCCACCATCACCACCTGCCCTTCCTCGCCTATCTTCCTCTGGGCCGCTTTGAGGGCCTCCCGGACGCCAGGATAAGCCGAAACCGGCGAGACTTGGACATCCACCTCTGGAGATCGTATCTCCCAGGTTATATCTCGGCTATCAGCAAAGACCGTGTACTGTCGCCCATCCTGGACCGTGGGCTTGGTGATGGTGATCTGGGCAGCCTGAGCCAGGGCCACTATCGCCTCTTCGTCGCCTATGGCGAGCCCCCTCTCCAAGGCTAACCAGGTGATGGCTCGATAGAGAGCCCCGGTATCGAAATAGAGATACCCCAACCTCCCCGCCAGGAGTCCTCCGATGGTGCTCTTCCCCGAGGCGGCCGGGCCATCTACGGCTATGGTCGAAGGTAACAACACTCTTGATCCACCCTCTACGAATCGGCGGCTTCCTCCACCTGGGGCAATTCCCTCAGGTCCGAGAGGCCGAAATACTGGAGGAACTCGAAGGAGGTACCGTAGATGATGGGGCGTCCCGCCCTATCCAAGCGACCCAACTCCTCCACCAAACCCCGGGCCACTAGATTGCGTAGCACCCCCTCGCAGTTGACGCCCCGGATCTCCTCCACCTGGGCTCTGGTGATCGGCTGCCTATAGGCTACTACGGCCAGGGTCTCCAGGGCCGCGGTGGAGAGGTTCCTCGAGAACTGGAGGCCCAAAAACCGCTCCACATAACCCACACAGTCGGGGGCGGTGACCATCTGGGCCTCATCCCTTTCCCGCTGGATCCGTAACCCCCGCCCTTTGTACTCCTGGACCAAAGAGCGGAGCGCCTCCCCCACCAGTTCACGCTCTACCTCCAGCGTGCGCATCAACTGCCCCAAGGTGACCGGCTCCCCGGCCACGAAGAGGAGCGCCTCGATAGCCTCCTTCGCCTCCTCCAACTCCATCGTCTCTACCCTTCAGCGTAGGGAGCGTGCCTCACCTTCACCCGGATCCTTCTTAACCTCAACCCCATCCGCTCCTCGATCACATCCTTCACTACGGCGCAGACCTCCTCGGTCTTGGTGGGCACATCTATGTCCGGGGTGGTTTCCAGGTCGAGGTCGATATCCACTCCACCTCGCCCGGCTCGAATGCGGGGCTTCACGTTCACCACATCGGCCAACTGATCCACGCGGTAGACCACCCGCTGGGCGATGGCCTCCACGGTCATCTCCGCCTGACCCCCGCTCACCTTCTCCACTCTCACCGTCCTCCTAGGCGGCCGCCACAATTCCAGCACCAGGAGCAAGAACCAGAGCAGGATGAAGCCTATCCCTATGAGGACGAAAACGAGACGGGCCACCTGTATCGACTGTGCCAGAAGAGTGATGGCGTCGCTCACCACATCAAGCAGGCGAACGGGGATGATAGTGAAGACCACCGATGCCGCCAAAGCCAGGAGCAAAAGAACCACCATCACTACACGGTTGAAGATATTCATCATCCACCCTCCTTTTTGATGGCCAATTATACACCCCTTGGCCTCTCCCGTCCACCCTGCCGCAGATAAAAGAAGGGTTGAGGCCAAAGCCTAATGCCAACAGACAACGCTTGGTCAGGGTACCTCCTATCATCGCCGTTTTAGACTCATGATCACAAAAGCCAGTGAAGCCAGACTGATAGCCACACCCACCTTGAAAGACAAAGGAGCATACACGAACTCTATGATATGCTCCCCCTCCTCCAGATAGACGGCCCGGAAATAGTAGTCTGCCCGTTCGATCTCAGCCAGTCTCCCATCTACCAAGGCCCTCCAGCCGGGGTAGTAGGCATCGGTGAGCACCAGATAGCCAGGGGCTCCTAGATGAGCCTGAACCTTCACCCTCTCCGGTTGATAGTCCAGAATGGAGACCCGGTCTTGGCCATTCCCCTCCTCAAGATGGCCCACTGGCCCCTGGCTCAATATCACCTCGCGCCCCGGATCGAAGCCCTCCTCTTTCATCGCCTCCAAGGGGGCCTCCAAAACCCGGGCCCTATGAACGACGAAAGCCCGGGGCAGGTTCTCCAAGTTCTCGTATATCTTCACATCGCCGCTATGTACCAGTCGGTACGCTGGAGAGGCCACTAAGGGCCTATGAGCCCCCGTCCGCCCCTCGACAAGAGTGATACCTCGCAGATGGAACTCCCCAGAAGGAAGCAGATACCTCACCTCGATCGTTTGGGGTATCACCGGCTCCTTCAATCTCACCCAGGCATGATACTCATCGCTCTCCTCACCCCTTCGGACCACCCTCCCCCTTTGATGCTGGACGCCCTCTTCATACCTCCCTTCCGCCGCGTCTATCCCCGCGCGCAGATGATATAGTTCCGCCTTTCCCTCCTCATCGGTGACCGTTATCTCCACCACCGGGGTTCCCCCTTCCACCCCACTGCCACTGACCAGGTGGGAGACCAGGCCCAAAGAGGTAGTGGGGAACCACGGTATCTCCGAGATCTCCACCTCCTCTCCTTTCCTCAGTATGACCCTATGCGCCAGGTCGTAGTAGACGCCATCCACCCAAACATCTCCCACCTTGTCTCTGATCACATACTTCACGTTCATCAGGCTCAAAAGCTTCGCCGACGGTATCTCGCCCAAACGTTCCCCCATCCGCCCGTCGAGGGATACCTCCTCCGGGGGAAGGAAGAGCCCCTCCAACTCTATATACCTGGCCAGGGGCAAGACACCTCCGTCATAGCCGTCTATGGTGGCTATCTGGTAACGCAGAGGCAGATTGGGGGCCAATACCTCCTTCCATTTGGTAGCCACCACGTAATCGTAGATCGCCTCCTCGGATAGTTGGTCCTGGAGAATCCCTTGGATCTCTCCCAGGTCTCCGGGATCGAAGGAGGTGTCGGAAAGGCTCAGAACCCGGTAGAGGCCCTCATCGGCCAGGAGGTGGGTCACCGCCGTCCGGAGGGAAGAGTAAGCCTCTGGAGCCGTAGCCCGGTCGTAGGCCAGATACCTGCTGGCAAAGAAAAGTTCCCCCACCAGGAGAAAGCCCACAACCGAGCGACCAAGACCACCCCTTTCCCCCCTTAAGAAGAGCAGAGCCAACCCTAACCCCACCAACCCCAGCCAAATCAGGACTATGCGAAGGGGAGGTTTTCCCAGGAAAAGGAGGCCTGAAACCAGGAGAAGGAACAAGCCTACCATTAGAAGGGTGCTCCTACTCCGCAACCTTGCTCTCACCGCCCCCCAAGAGGCCCGGCTCATATGGCCCCACTCCTCCATCCCCAACCCGGCCAGGATAGCCATACCAAAGGTGTACAAAAAGAGCCACCGGGCCGGGACGCGAAAGAGACTGAAGCCAGGCACCAATCGATATAGAAGGTAATAGAAGGGGTTATAGAGCCCCAAGGCCAAAAATATCCCCAAGAGGGCCAGACCCCCGAAGAAAGCGCCTTCTCTCCGGCTCTTTCTTCGGAGGGCGAGAGAGGCCAAGAGTATAGGGGTGATCCCCACATAGGCTATATATTCGCTGAAAGGACTATAGTCGAAACTGGGGAGGAGTGACAGGAGAAGAAGAGTGGGCCTCAGGGAGAAGGAGACCGCCTGCCGGTAGGTGAGCCCCCCGCCCCGGAGGGAGAGCCGGGAGAGTTCCAAGGTGGGGAGGAGTTGGGCCGCCGCCAGACCAGCCCCCAGAAGGGTAACTCCTATAAAGAGCCCTAACGCTCCCCATATAGGTGAAGTTCGCCTACCTCCTTCTCTCTTTAGGGAAAGGTAGATGGCGTAACAACCCAGAACCGAAAGGTTAATGAATGAGGCCTGGGTGTGCCCGGCCAGGAACTGGAGCCCCACGACCAGAGAAGCAAAGAGGCTATAGATCACGCTCTGCCGCCTATAGGCCTCATGGAAGAGCAAGAGAAGGAGAGGTAGCCAGGCGAAGACGCTCAGTTGGTTCACATGCTCCCCCTGGGCTCCCAGAAAGCCGCTCAGGGCGAAGACGACCGCCGCCACCAGGGCGCTTGAGGGGCTCATCTTGAGGGCTCGCCGAGCGTAAAGATAGGTGAAGACCCCGGCCAGGAAGATATGTAGCACTATAGAGTAGGCCACCATCTTGGGTGCCGGAAGCCAAAGGAAGAGAAGGTTAAGGGGATAGAGGACCGCGCTCTGTATGTTGGCCAAGAACGGTACCCCCAGGAAGAGGTAGGGGTTCCAAAGGGGAAGATGCCCGGTTCTAATCGCCTGGGCTGCATACTCCCGATAGGGGTAGAAATAGGTGAAGACGTCCAATCCCGCCAGGATGAGGTTGGTGAGGGCTATCTTCCAGAAGAAAAGGAGAACCAGCGCCAAGAGCGAAACCAAGGAGATGGTATCCGCCACCTTTCCTCTCATGGACTGCCCCCCGGGCCTTCGACCTGGTAGAGATAGCCCGTCGCCTTCTCGCCGAATACGGGGACACCGAGCCTCACAATGGGCATGAGTCCATATCGAGTGGATAGATGCGACAAGGTAGAAGCCAACTCCGGACTATCGTCCAGGATATAGATCTCGTGTCCCTCATCCCACATAGCCAAGAGAAAGGTCTCCAACTCCTCGGCCGTCCAACTCTCTGGCCTGAAAGCCTCCCGTCCGGCGTAGAGATCGATGGGCCCTCCGTTCAGCGAGGTGCCGATGATGCTCTCCGGCGAGGTATAGGCCGCTAGTTGGTCGAAGGCCCGCCGCTCCTCCTCCATCACGAAGCCGAAAGTAGTCTCAAAAGAACCGAAGGGTCTGGCAAGGGTGATCCTCGTCCGACAGGCGGGAAGAAGGAGGAGGGAAAGGATGCCCAGAGAGGCCAGGAAACCTCTTAAGAGAGAGGTCCTCGCCTGTGAGGTCGCCACTTTCCAGAGGCAGATCATCCCATATACCGTCAAGGCTATCAGCGCCGGGAAGGCGGAGAGGAGATCGCGCAACCGCAGAGCGGCATAGGGAAGATGGAAGAGAACCAGGGCCAAGATCCAACCCCCCAGAACCAAGAACAGGCCCTTCTTCTGACGGTACATCTTGTAGGTACCGTAGAGTAGAAAGGGGAGCAGATACCCAAACTCGTTCCCTCTAAGAAGATCTCGCCCCAGCCGAGGCCCGGTGGTGGCTAGATAGGAAAAGGCGAAAAGAGCCAACTCCTCCGATTCTGGGGTCAGGAAGTTCCCGAAACTCAAACGGTGGTATACGAGGTCAGGAAGGGCCATAATGAAAGAGACGAGGCCAAAGAGAAGCAAGAACTCCCCTCTCTCTTTTCGAGAGCGCTCTCTACCCAGGAGGGCCACCGCCAGGAGCACACTTAGCCCTACTACTAATTGAGTGTGACGTACCCAGTAGGCCCCTCCGAATGAGAGCCCCGCTAGAAGGGCGTGTAGCCGATGGTTCCCCCTCATCGCTCTCAAGGTGAAGAGTATAACCAATATGGTGAAGAGTTGGGTTGTGGCGTCGGCCATGGGGACGAGCAGCCTGTCGATCTGCTCCCAAGAGGTAGCCAAGATGAAAGCCGCCCAGGCCCCCGCCAACAGCCGATCTCCCCTTGATTCATCGTGCAGCACCTCGGCCACCAAAAGGTAGATCGCTCCCAGAGATAGAAGGCCGATCACCGGCGTGGTGATATAGAGCCCCTCCTCTCCCAAGAGGAGGTACCCGAAAGCCAGAAGCGCTGACTGTCCCACCGGCCAGACGCTGGCTGCGTGGCCCAGGCCGTCATGGGGCAGATGGTAGCCCGAGTGAACGATAGGCCACCAGGGTATCCCCAGCCCGCTCACCTTGGGAAAAAGGGGGAAGAGGTGCCAAGGGGTTCCATGCCTGGCCAAATCCACGGCCATCTGAGCATAGACGTAAGGGTCGCTGGCCGTCACCCCTCTGGTGCGATGGCCTATATACTCCGCTCCGGCCCAGAGGAAAGTCAAGACCAAAAGGACGGCCCCGGCCAGAGCGAGGAACGAGCCCCGAGCCCCTCTCTTCACTAGATAGAGTTGACATAGAAGGGCGTAGGCGGCGGAAGCGATGAGCGCGGCAGTGCAATTGAAGACCACGTTCACAAAATAGGGGTAGGTGAAGCCGCCCGAAAGAGGGTCCGGTATAGCCAAGAGGTTGCTAGATAAGCGGTGAAGGGCTACCACCAGGTAGAGAAAAAAGAAGGGGGTCAAAGCCTCCAGGTAAAGGGCCCGCCTTCGAGTGAGAAGGGAGTAGATCATCATAGGGCTGGCCAGGAGCAGAAGCAGGTTGAGAGCCCAGAGATAGGAGCGGCCGTAGTGGTTAGCCAAGAGGGCCAGCCCCAGAAGATGGACCACTAGAAAGACCGCCTGGTAGGCGAGGGGAAGAGGTCGCTCCTCCCCCGACCAGGCAAAGAGAAGAAGCCGCAATTGCCGTTCCAGGAGCCCTCGACGATGGGCTACGAGGCATAGCCCTGTCGCCCACCCCCCAATACTCGCCAAAAGAGTGACCAAAAGCCAGATCCTGGCTGAAAGATAGGGAAGGCCCAATAAGCGGGCCCCGATGAGGACCAGGCCCAAAGCTGAGAGGGGGCCTTGAGCCTTGAATAGCCGCTCTCTATCTGGTGGCCAGAGTCGCCTCCGCCACCCGAAGATGCTAAACCCTAGGCCCAAAGTCAGAAAAGCCACCAAGGCTAGATGGAGATAGAGAGCCTGAGGGGAAAGAGGGGCAGGACGGGGAACGAAAAGGTAGTGAAGGTTGAGCAACTCTACCTCACTCCACGAACCGGTACTTAATAAGAGCCCAGAGCGCGGGAAGGCCGTCCTTCCAAGGTGAGAGTTTTCGCTCCCGCCGCGGAGTGTAACTGATGGGCACCTCGAAGATCCGGTACCCTCGTTTGAGTATCTTGGCCGTTATCTCCGGCTCGATGTCGAAGCGGTTCGATTTTATGGAGAACTGATCGATCACTTCTTTGGAGACCATCTTGTAACAGGTTTCCATATCCTGAATCCCTACCCCATAGAGGAGGTTCGTCACCAAGGTGAGGAACTGGTTGCCCCACCGCCGCAGCGTGTCCTGCTCTCGCAGAGTCCGCACCCCGTAAACCACTCTGCTCTTGCCCTCTAAAATCGGCTGGAGCAATTCGCCATAATCTCCAGGGTCGTACTCCAGGTCAGCGTCCTGAAATATGACCACCTCTCCCGTCGCCCTCCCTAAAGCGGTTCGGATGGCCGCCCCTTTGCCCTGGTTCTTACCATGATAAACGACGACGGTCTCCTCTTTTCCCTCTTCTTCCCGTAGGAGTTCCCTCGTCCCGTCCGTGGAGCCATCGTCCACCACAATTATCTCCTTGGGGAGATCGACAGCCCGTACCTGATGCAATATCTCGGCTATGGTATCCTTCTCGTTGTAGACGGGCATGATGATGGAGAGTTTCATGAGGCCCCTCTGAAGAACTTCATATAGCAAGCATTATAGACTAGAGCCCCCCCTCTGGCAAACGTTCTCTTCCGCTGGCGTATGCTATGCCACTCGTTGTATTTTTTGGGTTCTCCAGACATACAAAAGCCCCTTCCGGTGAAGCTGAAAGGGGCTTACACTTCCCTATGCCGGATTAAGAAGCAAAGCACATTGCATTAGAGAATGCCCAAGTTGCGCACTACTCCAAATCCATCCGTTCCTGGCCAGTGATCTGATTGTGAACTAGATCGATGATGGACCTTGCTAGGTCTATCCCTTGCTTCGCCTTTTTGCGGGACACCGTCACGCTGGCGTCGACGTA
>JAUVHF010000175.1 GCA_030593425.1 Anaerolineales bacterium | reverse complement strand
AGCGGCATCTTCCCCTGCACCACCGGCGAGCACCTCCCCTTCCTGGTCTACTTTGGCCTGGGCGACGACCCCCGTGTGCGTCGCGCCTTCGCCTTCCTCGTCGAAGATATGTCCACCGAGGACGCACTCGATTGCGGCCGCTACCAGCATCGGGATTGCCTGTGGGGCACTATGGCCGCTCTCAATGGCCTGGCCGTGCTCCCGGCCGATATGTACTCGCCGCAGTCGGAACGGGTCGTGCGACGTCTGGCCGATGCGCTGCTAGACGCTGACTACGACTTCGAGGGTGAGCACAAACGCTGGTTCACCTTCGGTGTGCCCCGCGCCTGGGACCTACTCAGCGCGCTGCGGGCCCTGGCCGCTCGCGGCTACGCCCACGACTCGCGCTTCGCTCCCCTGCTCGAACTCTTCCTGACCCGCCAGGACGAACAGGGACGGTGGCTTTGCGGCTCCGTCTCCCGCACCTGGCCGCTGGAGAAGCGCAATCGCCCCAGCAAGTGGGTCACCCTAGACGCGCTGCGACTGCTCAAGCGTGTGGGGGAGGCAAAAGATGGTTGAATGGAAGGATTTGCTTCAAGCCGACCCAACCGATTGGCTCCTGAGCGAGGGCCAACCTTGGGTCCGCTATAGAACGATGCTCGACCTCCTAGACAAACCCGAGGAGGACTCCAAAGTCAAGGAAGCGCGCCAGGAGATGCTGGAACACCCCCGAGTTCAGGGCCTCATCGAGGAACTCAGGGAGTGGCCAGGCTACCCCTTGAAACGTCACAACGACGCCAAACACTCGCTACATAAACTGACGGTCCTAGCCGACTTCGGGGTTCGCGCCAGCGACCCAGCCATGCCTTGGATCGTCAAGGAAGTGATGACCCATCAATCCCCAGAGGGGGCCTTCCAGGTCACCGCCCAGATCGACCCGCGCTACGGAGGCACTGGGGAAGTCGAGTGGACCTGGATGCTCTGTGACGCCCCGATCATTCTCTACTCTCTTTTGTCCTTCGGCCTCCAAAAGAATGAGGCGATCCAGAGAGCGGTTGAGCATCTCATTGGCCTCATCCGCGACAACGGTTGGCCCTGCGCAGCCAGCCCTGACCTGGGCAAATTCCGGGGGCCGGGCCGTAAGGGCGACCCTTGTCCCTACGCCAACCTTATCGCCCTCAAAACCCTGGCCCAGGTGCCGGAGATGCGGGATAGTGAAGCCGCTCACATAGGAGCGGAGATGCTTCTTGGTCACTGGGAACATCAGAAGGAACGCAAAATCTACCTCTTCGGCATCGGCACCGATTTCCGCAAACTGAAATACCCCTTCGTCTGGTACGACATCTTGCATGTGACCGACGCTTTGAGCCGCTTTCCCTTCTCAAAAAATGACCCGCGCCTTCAGGAGATGGTCGAGACCCTCGTGGCGCAACAGGATGAGCAAGGACGTTTCACCGCCTCCTCAGTCTGGATGGCCTGGAGAGGGTGGAAGTTCGGCCAGAAGAAGGAGCCCTCCCCTTGGCTCACCTTGGCGACTCTGAGGGTCATCAAAAGGCTATATGGATAATAGAGCCCTCTTGTGTTAGAATGTATAAAGACCCCTTGAGCGAGAAGGGTTATGGTGACTACCCTCTATCTTGTGCGACATGGCGAGACGAGCCTCAATAGGGAGCGCATCTTCCAAGGCCACCTCGACCCAGAACTCTCGGAGTTGGGATGGAAGCAGGCCAAGCGTCTCGCCTTGCGCCTAAAGGATGAGGAGATAGGGGCTTTCTACTCCAGCGACCTCTTGAGAGCCCACCAAACCGCCTCGGCCATCGCCGCTAAGCACCGCCGGGGCGTGATAAAGGTGAAAGAACTGCGAGGCATCGACTGTGGCGAGTGGACGGGGAAGTCGGTGGAGGAGATCGAGACGGTCTACCCTGAACTACTCATCACCTGGCGCTTCCAACCCCATCGCCATCGCATGCCTGGCGGGGAAAGCGTGGAGCAGGTACAGCGTCGCGTTATCCGCGCTTGGCAGAGGATCTTGACGGAGGAAGCGGGACACAATATATGCATCGTCACCCACGCCATTCCGGTCAAGAGCCTCATCTGCCACTTCATGGAAGATGACCTCTCCTTGATGTGGCTTACCCCGAGGCAGGATAACGGAGCCCTTAACATCATCCAGTTCGAGGGAGGGAAGCCGCGAGTGATAGAGGTGGGAAGCATAGACCATCTTCAGGGTTTAGAAGCCCCGGGGTGAGGTGATGCCCAAGAAGTGCCGCTTCTATCACGAGGATACCTATCGTCGTAAAACCATCAAAGAGTGCCGTCTCATCGCCCGCAACCCCTGCTCCGCTCCCTGGAAGGAGGAACTGTGTAAAAGGTGTCCCGTCCCCCAGATACTAAACCGCAACCCTTGTGCCCACCTGGCCTTAGAAGCCACCGTCCAGCGATGGCTCCGCTTCTTCCCCAGGGTGCGGGTCTATGCGGTCTGCACGGCGAGGCTGGTAGAGATCAAAGATCCCACATCATGCCGGCAAGGCTGTACCGAACACAAAAGCGCCTTTTGAGAAAGGAGGGAAATATCTATGGAGGCCTATGTTTTCGTCGAGTGTGATGGCGATCCCACGGAGGTAGTCCGCAGCCTGCGTGACCTCGGTGGTGTAAAGAGGGTTGACGGCCTCTTCGGAGCCATCGAGGTCATCGCTCTCATCGAGGCCCCGGATCTGGCAGCCCTGGACCAAGTCATTATAGATATCCAGGGCGTCGCTGAGTTGGAGTTCACCGATACCCGCATCATCAGGGATATTTAGCCTGAAGGCTCGGCAGAATCTGGCTCTACCATTGGTCTTCCCCATCGCCATAGGAGAGTTCCCTTCAACATTGACAAGAGGGACGTTTATCTCCATAATAGAACCTAGGGACGGTGTTTGGTGAGGGAAAGGGGGGAGATCAAATGCGTGCTTATGTCTTCATCGATGTCGAGGGGGATCCTACTGAGGTGGTTAGTAGCCTCCGCGATATCCCGGGGGTGAAGGAGGCTGATGCTCTCTTTGGGCCTACCGATGCCGTGGCCCACATCGAAGCCCTCGATGAAGCGAGCCTGACGGAGGTTGTGCTCCAAATGTACGACATCGAAGGCCTCTCATCCACCGATACTCGAATCGTAACAGAGTAGGTTGATTCCGCTCCGACACCGGCCCAACAAGGGAGCCCCCCAGGGGGCTCCCTTCCTTTTGTCAGCCCAACTGGGGAATGATATAATCCTGGCAAAAGAGGCTAAGAAGGAGAACTGTTATGCGCCTCCCTCTCATGGCTGGAAACTGGAAGATGCACAAGAGCGTGGGCGAGGCCATCGCCCTAGTCCAAGCCCTCAAGGAAAGCCTGGCCGACGTGACCGAGCGAGAGATTTTGGTTTGTCCCCCTTTCACCGCCCTCTACCCCGTGGCTGAGGCCCTGAAAGGGAGCGATATCCAACTGGGGGCCCAGAACATCTACCCCCAGGAGGAGGGAGCTTACACGGGGGAGGTCTCCCCCACCATGCTTCTAGATGTGGGCTGCCGATGTGTCATCCTGGGCCATTCCGAGCGGCGGCAACATTTCAAGGAGACGGAGGAGTTCATCAACCGGAAAGTCCATCTCGCCCTGGAGCACGGTTTGCGCCCCATCTTATGTGTGGGGGAGACGCTAGAGCAGCGGGAGGCGGGCCAGGAGGTGGCGGTGGCAACAAGGCAGGTGCGGGAGTGCCTGGCCGGGGTCACAGGGAAAGGGATGAAAGAGGTAGTCATCGCCTATGAGCCGGTCTGGGCCATCGGC
>JAUVHF010000173.1 GCA_030593425.1 Anaerolineales bacterium | reverse complement strand
TGAGAATGGCAAAACGCGGGTTTCTTGCAAGGCATGGAATTGTGCGAAACGCCATAAGAGAAGACGTGCTCTATTTTGCCATCCCTGCGATCTTAGTCTGGTCCGCAGGGCTGGTGATTAGTGCATGGGACCTAGTCAGGCACCCACGGACTCTGTACCTGCTCTCAATACTAAACATTGTCGGATTGGCCCTTTTCGTCGTCGGATTGACAATCGCTCTTGTCGGCCAGATTACGCTCTGGCGATATTACTCTTCGACCTTGGTTATAAGGAAAAACCACCAACTCATTACACGTGGCATCTACCGCTTCACGCGACATCCAATCTATCTGGGAGTCATCATGGCCTGTATTGGCGTGCCAGTGTACGCCTCAAGTCTGTATGGTCTCTTGACTATATCAGCCCTGATCCCGTTATTCCTCAACAGGATCAGGATGGAGGAGAGGATGTTGACCGAAGAATTCGGAGATGCCTACCGGACGTACAGGGAGGCTACGAGTAAGCTGATTCCATTCATCTATTGAGATGAAAAACTTCCACGTAGGCCGGGATATAGCGGGCGCAGCGAGGCGGCTAAAGGGAGCTCGGGCAACGTGAGGGGCGACGACTGTAAATATGGAGCATTAAATGGCGTAAACAGCCCTAAACTACCTCCGGAAAACCTTATGAATCGGCCTTTTGGGGCTCACTGTACAGCATTTTCATATATAATTTACTAGTGGATACAGAGTTTGGGTAGGGTCAACCATCTCTTAGCCGCTAACAGATCTCGAAAACTACCTCATGCTGTTTCCCCCTTCCCAGTAATGAATGACGACACGGCGTGCATGTTGTGGCATCGATCTCCACCGTATTTGAGGAGATGGTTACTCGGGACCTCCACTTTCCTCTTGTCCGATGGAAGGAGATAACCCAGCGGGTTATCGATGTCATTGAGTATGATCTAGATTCTACAGAAAGGGGAGAGTGATCAGTGGAAGAGGACTTGCAAGTTCGCTCCAGAGCGCCTAGGATGGCTTCAAAGAGGATGTTTGAGAGCGTCCTGGCCCGGGTGGGGGAGGTGTCCCTCCAATGTTGGGGTTGACGGTGTCTTCGTTTTGAGGTACGTTGGTCGTGAAACACTTGGAGTCGGGAGTTTGGCGTTTATCCGTAGAATGTGGATTCTAAGAAACTATCTCTGAAAGAGCTTCAACATCCTTGCGAGCGTGTGGGTTCATGTCTCTATATTTGTCGCCGCACACTGTTGAGCGAAGCACCTTCAGGCCACGGACACTGTTCCGTTATCGTGCTATAGAATAGATTGAAGCGCTAAGCTTATGAGTTCTCAATACGAGAGATGGGACCAGGTTTACAGGAAATACCCTCCGGAGGCCTTGCCCTGGGAGTTAGGGAGGCCGAGGAAGGTCCTGGTTGACCTCGTCGAGAGCGGGAAGGTGAAGCCGGGTAAGGCCCTGGACATCTGCTGCGGCATGGGAACCAACGCCCTATACATGGCGGAGAAGGGCTTCCAGGTGCAGGGGATAGATATCTCCCCCAAGGCGACAGAGTATGCCCGGGAGAAGGCGGAGAAAGCAGGGGCGGAGATCTCTTTCTCTGTGGAGAACGCGGTATACCTACCCTTCGCAGATGAACAGTTCGACTTCGTGTTCGATATGGGGTGTTTCCACCATATATCGGTGGAGGAGAGAGAGCGGTTCCTCCGCGGCGTGCACCGGCTGCTGAAGCCAGGGAGCAAATATCTAGTGGTCTGCTTCAGTTACCGGAACGGCCCGGCCTGGAACCACTTCACCAAAGAGCAACTCATCGGCTATTTCTCCCCTCAGTTCAAGATTGAGCAGACGGAGCATTTCTCCTCCGTGGAAGGGGACGGGGCGGTGAGGTTCTTCTGGTCGGTGCTGATGGAGAAGGGGTGGCACATACACTAGTTGGGAGGAGTTGAGGCATAAGGTGAAAAGGTGAGCCGCAGGTAGCAACAGCCCCTTCCGGAATGAGGATGGAAGGGGCTTGTGTATCGAACGTGCCGGGGAAGGGAAGAGGAGCGACCGTGGCCAAAGACGAGAAGGTGAAACAGGTCATCCTGGGCAGCACGGTGAAGCAAAAGACGCAGCGCGAACAAGCCCCCTGATGCCCTAGTCTGCGCGCCTGCTGTTGGCGCCCTCTTGCATCCTGTATAGTTCAAGATAGTCCTGCGCGATATGTCGCCAGGTGAATCTTTGGCCTATCCTGGTCAGAAATGTAAGAGCGTGTTCTGCACTGTCCTCCCACCGCTTCAGTGCCCAAGAGATGGCCTTAGCCAGATTGGAAGCCAGGTTCATCTCCGGCTCGTCGGTCCTCTTGGCGCAGATGCCGCAATCGGTGACGTACCCCCATCCCTTGTCTTGCATCCTTTTCTCATGGAGGATGTATAGAGGCCCCCCAGTGTCGGTGGTGACGATAAGGTTGCCCCTGGCTCCGGCCTCGATGATGGTCATGCCGAAGGGCTCATTCAGAGTGGGGAGAAGGTAGATATGGAATCTGTCGAGAAGTCTATTCCTCTCAAGTGGGGTGAAGATCCTGTCGAAGGTCTGAATCTCCACGGAAAGGGTATCGGCCACCAGGTTGCGTTCCTCTCCGAGCAGACGTAGGTACGACTGTGAGGTCGGGATGCCGGCCAAGGTCAACTTCAGTTGGCGGCGGCTGCGTCGAGCCGCTTCGGCCGCGGCGCGAATGCCGTAATGCACCCCTTTACTGGGGTCAAGCCGACAGAAAGTAACTATCTCGACCGGATCAGGAACCTGAGCCAGCTTTGCCTCTACCTGTGAGAGGGACATCATGGCCTCTTTGTCCACTCCACTAGAGACGATGTGAGTCTTGGGTGTTACCTCTTCCAGCTCCACGTTGAAATCGGTCATGAGGCTGCAGAGATCCTCTTTGACCCTTGGGCTTACAGCGACTATCGCGTCCGCATAGCGGGTCATAGCCTCCCACTGCCTTATCTGGATCAACGTCTCCTCTGCTACGCGGAAATGCTCTGTCGCTTCGGGGTCAGCTCTCAGCAGTGTGGATTCCAAGAAGTGCATGGTGGAGACCACCTTGAACCCCTTGTCTCTTTGTCGCTGTGCCAAGTAGCCCGGGATGAGGTGATGTCCATGCAGGTGGACGATCTCGAACTCTCCGGGACGTTGGTCCAGCCAGGAGGCGACGGCGTCACAGAATCTCTTGATGCGAGCCAACTCCTCTTCCCTCCCTCCCCCATAAGGTTGACTGAGCCCTCTCTCGACCAGGAACCTTACAACCCGCAACCCGTTTCGTGAGTCCACGCTGTAGGCCACAGGCCCCTTCGTCAGCGTGGCCTCTGCCAAGGTCTTGTCAGTATGGATGGAGAGGATGCTAACTTCATGCCCCTTGCGGAGGAGGTGTTCGGTCACCTTCTCTACGTGCACGCCGCCGCCACCGGAGGTGGTAGCCTCGAATTGTAGGGAGACTTGAGCAATCTTCAATGCAGAGTTTCCTTAACCTCAAACTGCGAAACAACACGATGGGTTCGGAGAGTACCAACAACAGGAACTCCTTAAGGCCTATGACCTCTCCCTGGCCATCGCTCTTGGTTGCCCAATGGACAGTACATCCATGCTGTCCTCAAGGGCAATGTCAACGTCCTAGACCAAATGCTCCTACGCAGAACGATATGGCGTTGTGGCAAGAGACGCAACATAGGATAATATGAAACCCGGCTCCAGTCAATGCCATCGGCATCTTGCATCTAGGGAAGAGATAGACCGTACTACGAGCAGATATCCTATTCGAAGAGGGCAGCTCACGTCAGTTTGCCACTTTGTGTCGGCACCTTCAGAT
>JAUVHF010000091.1 GCA_030593425.1 Anaerolineales bacterium | reverse complement strand
ACGCCCTGCCCTCGGAGAGGAACTCCCGCCTCTGGGCGGAGCGGACTCCTGAGGGGTTCACCTTCAACGTGAAGGCCTATGGCCTCTTCACCAACCACCCCACCCGCACCTATAGCCTCCCCAAGCAGATATTTGTGGCTCTCCCCCCAGAGGCCCAGGCGAAGGAGAGGATCTACTTCGACGATGTGCCGGGTGAACTGCGCGATGAACTATGGGGTATGTTCGACAGCGCCTTGAGACCCCTCCACGAGGCAGGAAAACTGCGGACGATCCTCTTTCAGTTCCCCCGTTGGTTTTTCCCCGGCCGAAAGGGGTTCTCCCATATCTTAGGCTGCCAGAGGAGTCTCCCCTACTACCGACTGGCTATCGAGTTCCGAAATAATGTATGGCTCAACCAGGACAACATAGAGGACACTTTTGGTTTTTTGGAGGCCTACGGGATGACCTTCGTCTGCGTGGATGAACCCCAGGGCTTCCGCTCCAGTTGTCCTCCTCTGGCCACCGTGACTAGCGACATCGCTATAGTGCGCTTTCACGGACGGAATACCGATACTTGGGAGAAGAAGGGGATCACCGCCGCCGAAAGGTTCAACTGGTACTATGAGCGGGAGGAGATAGACGAATGGGTGCCCAAGATCAGAGAGATGGCCGAGGAGGCGAGGGAAGTCCATCTCATGATCAACACCTGTTACCGTGATCAGAGCGTAGTGAACGCCAGACTACTCCGGGAGCGACTTTCGCAGGTGGGGTGATCCTCTCTTCTTTTAACTGTTGAGGCGAAGTCCCTTTCCTGCTGAAGGGGCTTTATTGGTAGGAGCGGGGAGGGAGTATGAGGGTAACTAGGCGTGAAATGTTACTGGTGACTATCTTTGGGCTCTTGGGTTGCCAGCCTCCAATGGGAAAAAGGGAGGTGACGCCCTCACCGGTGGAGGAGATACCGCTGCCCACACCTGGCCAGAGAGGTGAGGTATCACTGGAAGAGGCCCTGACCAGGAGGAGATCGATTCGGGGGTTCACGGAGGAAGGGTTGACTTCGGCGGAGATCTCAGGGTTGTTCTGGGCGGGCCAGGGGATCACCGACCCTCGAGGTTTCCGCACCGCTCCTTCGGCGGGAGCCCTCTACCCCTTGGAACTATATGTGGCCACTGGTGAGGGGGTCTATCACTACTTGCCCCAGAGCCATAGGCTGGCTATGCTCTCTCCAGGAGATATGCGTCTGGGGCTCTGGGAGGCGGGGCTCGAACAGGATGCGTTGCGGGAGGCCCCGGCGATCATCGTTATTGCCGCCGTTTATGCCCGCACGGAAGGCAAGTACGGCCCGCGGGCCGAGCGGTATGTCCGCCTGGAGGCGGGACATGCGGCCCAGAATATCTTGCTTCAGGCCACCGCCTTAGACCTAGGAGCGGTGCCCATCGGCGCTTTCTACGACCAGAAGGTGCAGGAGGTCCTGGCCTTGCCTCTAGATCATGAGCCCCTCTACCTCATCCCCGTGGGACATCCCAGGTGAGGCGCTCTCGAGGCGAGGGGATATGGAAAGGCCGATCTATCTGATGCCCGTGGGCGCTGTAGACAAAGGGCTCTTGGAGGCCATCGCTAGAGCGGTCGGGAGGACCTTTGACCGCCCTTGTCGAGTAGGAGAGAGGTTAGTCGATCCGGCCTACGCCTATGACCGAAGGCGAAGACAGTATCGAGGTGGGAGATCCTTTTGCGTCTGCGGCGGCTGGATATGCCCCAAGCTCATCGGCTGCTAAGGCTGCTGGATCAAGACTGTTATGCGCCGGGGCTCAACTTCGTCTTCGGCCAGGCGATGGCTGGGGGAAGGGATGCGGTGGTAGCTTTGCCCCGTCTCCGTCAAGAGTTCTATGGGCTACCCGAAGATGAGATGCTTTTCCAGGAGCGGGCCATAAAAGAAGCGGTTCACGAGTTGGGGCATACCTATGGCTTGGGCCATTGCCCCAACCCTCGGTGCGTGATGCATTTCTCTAATAGCCTGGCCGACACCGATATCAAAGGAGCCACATTTTGTGAGAAGTGTCGGGCGGAGTTGAATCTGGGGAATTGAGATTTCGCTTCTCGACACGCCCGATGGGATCAAAAGACTTAGACAAAGTCCCTTCCCAACGAAGATGGTTTGCCATAAATAATGGAAGGGACTCCTTTCTTTCACTGAAGCCGCTCAACCCTCGGTCGTCCTTTCTCCCTGGCAGTGGGCTATGATGGGGGCTCGCTTGAGGGTGGGACCCCTTCATAATATAACTCTCTTCAGAGGCTCTCCCATAACCTCTTGACCCAGGGGGCGACTCTGGCCTTCTCTACTAGGTCACCCCGAGGAAGGTAGGGCTTGATATCGAGGACCGGCGTCCCATCATAGGCGTCCAGCCCTCGCACGCGAAGGCTGTTCCCCTGACGTTCTAAGAGTTCGACCACGGTGAGGCCTATCGGGTTGGGCCGCACGGGAGCCCGGGTAGCCAGGACCCCCACCAGAGGCATATCCTCCCTCATCTCCGGTCGGATCTTCAAAGGAGAAGGCTCTTCTTTCTTTCGGTGCAGCCAGAAGAGGACGATGATATGGGAGAACTCCTCTATCCCTTCCAGGGCCTCGGAGAACCTCTCCACTATCACCACCTGGGATTCTATCTCCTCCCAGATGACATCCTGGCTGGTGGTGATGCTATTTCTCACCCAGCCTATGGGTTCAAGCACCAGTCTCTTCTGTAACTCCTCTTCCATGCTATCGACCACCATAAGCGAAATGGTTGGGCAGGGGAAGTATAACACAGGCGGGTCCCTCTGGGAAGAACGCAAGCCCTGACAAGAGCGATAGAAGGGCGTAGAATCATAATGGGGCAGCTCGGATTAAGAAAGTCTGGTTAAACACCTGTTTGGACGGAGTGGAAGGATTGGGCCAGGTTTTGCTGAGCGGCTCTTTCCTTGCGCCTCTTGCTCATCTGGGCTCCTGAGAGGAAGCGGCTTGACTTCAGGTCGGGCCGCTTCCTCTCTTGTTTGACGGGGAGGGTGGCTGGTGGTAATATCGAGATGTAGAAGGAGTACAATGGCCAAGGTTCGGATTCAGAAGTCCGCAGGGGGTGTCATCTATCAGGAGTGTGAAGGTCGGATGTGCGTGGCGCTCATCGCCACCAAGGGGTCACCCCAAAGGGAGCGATGGGGCTTGCCTAAGGGGATAGTGGAGAAGGGGGAAGGGTCCGCCCAGACGGCCCTCCGAGAGGTGGCCGAGGAGACGGGGCTTGAAGGGGAGATCGTGGGGAAGTTGGGTTACATCGAATACTGGTTTGGCAGCTCGGAGGATAAGATACTCTACCACAAGTTCGTGGACTTCTATCTCTTGGAATACCGATCTGGGGAGGTGGAGAAGCACGACTGGGAGGTAGAGCAAGCCCGATGGTTCCCCATCGAGGAGGCGATAGAGCGGATTTCGTTCGATAACGAGCGAGATATCCTGAGAAAAGCCAAGGACGAATGGGAGAGAAAGAGAGATGGAGGCCCTATTTCCCGATAGCGTGGTAGTGACTAACGAAAGCAAGATCGTCTTTCTCATCATCGACGGGTTGGGTGGCTTGGCCATGGAGGGGAAGGGGGGCACCGAACTCCAGGTGGCCCGCACTCCCAATTTGGATGACCTGGCCGCTCGTTCCATCTGCGGCCTTTTGGATCCGGTAGCGCCGGGGATAACGCCTGGAAGCGGCCCGGCTCATCTGGCCCTCTTCGGCTACGACCCCGTGAAGTGGAATATCGGGCGGGGGATACTCTCCGCCCTGGGAATCGATTTCCCGCTGGAAGAGAACGATGTGGCCGCTCGAGGGAACTTCGCTACCCTCGACACGGAGGGTAAGATTGTGGATCGGCGAGCGGGCCGCATCAGCACAGAGACGAACCGGGGGCTCTGTACCAAGGTTAGAGAAAGGGTAGACGTCGCTCCCCGAACGGAGTACTATTTTGAACCGGTGAGAGATTATCGGGTGGTCCTCGTTTTGCGAGGGGAAGGTTTGCGTGATGATCTCACAGATACCGACCCCCAGGCTTTGGGGGTGAAACCCTTGGCCTGTCAAGCCACCGACCCCCGAGCGGAGGAGACGGCGAGATTGGTGAACCGGTTCCTCGCTCAGGCCCAGGAGGTTTTGGCTCAGGAAGAGCGAGCCAATAGCATCCTCTTGCGGGGTTTTGCTAAATACAGGCGATACCCCTCCATGGAAGAGCGGTTTGGCCTCAGATCTCTGGCTATCGCTAACTATCCCATGTATCGGGGGCTAGCGCGGCTGGTGGGGATGGAGTTACATCCGCTCTGTCCAGACATAGAGGGTGAGTTTTTGGCCTTAGGAGAACGGTACGCCGATTTCGATTTCTTCTTCTTGCATGTGAAGGAGCCAGATAGCCGGGGTGAGGATGGGGATTTCGATGCCAAGGTGCGAATCTTGGGGGAGGTGGACGCCCTGGTGCCAGAGATTACCAAGTTGAACCCAGATGTCTTGGTGGTGACGGGAGATCACTCCACCCCCTCTAAGTTGCGGATGCATAGTTGGCATCCCCTGCCCGTCCTTTTGCACTCCACCTACGCCCGAGTGGACGAGGTAGGGCGATTCGACGAGATCAGTTGCGCTGGCGGGGGCCTGGGACGGCAGCCGATGGTCAACCTGATGAGCCTGGCTTTGGCCCATGCTTTGCGGTTGACTAAGTATGGAGCATGAGAATAAAAGTCCGGCTTTTCGCTGCCTATAGAGAAGCGGTCGGTCGAGGGGAGATGGACCTGGAGGTGGAAGGGGTCCTTTCTCCTCTCGACCTTTGGCGGAGGTTGGGAGAGGAGCATCCCCCGCTTCTCGAGTTCGGCCCTTCATTGCTAGTAGCCGTCAACGGGGAGTATGCCGCCCTGGATAGGCCCCTGAAAGAAGGAGACGAGGTGGCCTTCATCCCGCCAGTGAGCGGAGGTTCTTTTTGGGTCACCGATGAGGAGATACGATTAGGGGAACTGATAGATGAGGTGAGGAACGAGGAGGCGGGGGCCATCGTCACCTTCTTGGGCACGGTGCGGCGACATTCCCGAGGGCGGAAGGTGCAACACCTGGAGTACGAGGCCTATCCGGAGATGGCAGAGAAGAAACTGGAGGAGATAGGCCGGGGGATGGAAGAGAGGTGGGGGGTAAGGGCGGCCATCGTGCAGCGGGTAGGGCATCTGGAGGTGGGGGAGGCGAGCGTGGCTATCGCCGTCGCCGCCCCTCATCGAAGGGAGGCGTTCGAGGCGGCGAGATACGCCATCGATAGGCTCAAGGAGGTAGCCCCCATCTGGAAGAAGGAGGTCTGGGAGGGGGGCGAGGAGTGGATAGAGGAGTAGGGCAGGTAAGAGACCTGTTCTACTTTCTAATTGCTGGTTACCTCGCTGATCCAAGTGAGGTAATCTTTGTTCCCGGCGGAAACCGGAATAGCGAGGATTTCGGGCACGCTGTAGGGATGATTCTCCTTAATTAGAGATTCGATGCCAGGGTAGTCTCTGGCTTTGGCCTTGGCCAGGCATATCCATTCCCCCGCCTCTTCGATTTCGCCCTCCCACCAATAGAGGCTGGAGATGGGTCCTATGATCTGGACGCAGGCCGCAGCGCGCTCTTCGACCAGGACGCGCTGTATCTTCCTCGCTTCTTCCTCTGTGTTTGTGGCGGTGATAACCTGTATATAGTCGGTCATGGTTCTCCTCAATTAGAGTTTTGCCATCTAGGGGAGATCATCTTCACTTGCCCTATCTATGTCTTGATGTGGCACCACGAGATACTCTCGTCGCTCAACGCTCATGATGGGTAAGGGATATTTTGACCGGGTTGGCTAGGAGGTCTTCACCAGCCCCTTCGCCACCTCCACCGCTTCGATGGCGTTTTCGGCGTAGCCGTCGGCGCCGATCTCCTCAGCCCAGGCTGGGGTAACCGCCGCACCTCCTACCATCACCTTCACCCTATCCCGAAGTCTGGCCTCTTTAAGCGCCTCGATGACCGATTTCTGTTCGGGCATAGTGGTGGTCATGAGAGCGGAGAGGAGGAGTAGATCCGGCTTCGATTCTCGCACCTTCTTGATGAAGGTCTCGGCGGCCACATCGGGCCCCAAATCCAGGACATCGAAGCCGTTGGCCACCAGCATGGTGCAGACTAAGCGCTTGCCTATCTCGTGGATGTCGCCTTCCACCGTCCCCAGCCTCTCTCGCTCCTCTTGCCTCTTCTTGAGTTCCGGCTCCAGGACCGCAAGCCCCGCCTGCATCGCCTCCGCTCCCATCACCAACTCCGGGAGGAAGAAATCGTGTTTCTCGAAGAGTTCCCCCACCTTTTGAATGCCCACTACATAGCCCTTGTCTATCGCCTCCAAGGGTGGGACCTCAAGGCGGAGAGCCTCTTGCGCCAGTTCGACGGCTCTTTCTTTTTCCCCATCGATAACCGCTTGAACCATGCGACTGAATAGTTCATCGTGGACCATATCATCTCCTTTCTATCATGAGCCAGAGGTAGTGATCC
>JAUVHF010000193.1 GCA_030593425.1 Anaerolineales bacterium | reverse complement strand
TAGGAGCGGCAGCGGTCCAACAACTGATGAAGGGGCAAAAGGGCAAGATGGTGGGCCTCATCGGGAACAAGGTGGTGGCCACCGACCTGGAGAAGGTGCTGGCCACCCGGAAGAGCGTGGATCTGGAGTTCTATAGACTAGCCCAAATACTGGAGAGGTGATCTAGGGAGGCAGGGAAAGCCACCACGTCGTCTCTCGAAAAGCGACGATGAAGTCCAAGGTGAGGAGCATACTCCCAGCCAGAGGGCCAAGAGGGGAATTTTATCATCTTCGATAGAGTGTCCCCTCTCTTTCATCTTCTGACAACCCCCTTGTCAGAAGATGAAGGGCTCCTATGGCAAGGGGGTCTGTAGTCCACAAGTATAGAAGACACGGCCCTGACGAGATGTTCACATCTTGGGGCCGTTGCTATACACTATCCCCTCTGGGCTCCGACAACCCAAATTGGCCACTAGACACGGTTCGCTATCTTATCTCTCATCTTATCCATCGTGCTCCACCAAGACTACCCACTCTTGTCTCGGCTACACCGATCCCTTCGTCCACCCCCGGCCCTTTCCCGCAGGGATACTTTACGTACAACTACACGGGTGGAGTTACCCCCTCCGCGCTCCGTAGGCTTCATCGAGCAGATCGTCCGCCGCATCCTCTCCCTTTTCTTGAATCTGGGATAGAAAAGGGACGATCTGAACCCTACTGGTACTACTTTCCCATTGACCCAGCCTCATCTAGGCCCTATACTCACGATGAAAGGAGTGCGTAAGGGTATGTTGTGAGCCATTAACAAAATATCCGCCGATAAAGGCAAACCCATCGAAAGATAGGGGCGCAAAGCCACGGGTCTGGGGCTCATTCTTTGGGCTATGATCGCCGGGCTGCCGAAGCGGATGCTACTGTTTGGAAAACCGCTGCCTGTGGCTTTGCTGGCTCGCCCAAAAGCCACAGGCTTTTTCATTTGGTTCTCCGTCAAGGATCCCTTGGGAAAGACCGGCCCAAGGAGAAGAAAAGGGGATTAGCGTGTTCACACCCGTTAATATTATTCCTCTTCCGCGAAGAGGTTCATCTCTAGCCTTCATCCTAAGAGGAATCTTCGTGGCCGCGGTGGCGATGGCGCTCCTAGCCACCATCGCTGCCTATCCCTCGGGATCCTGGAGGGATGCAGGCTTAGAGGTGCAGGGCAGTCCTCTCTCCAGCCCGGTCAAAACTGAGCCAACTTGGGTAGTAGCCCAGCCCCCCGAGGGAAGCGGCTATAGCAAGGACTTCCCTCCCTCCATCCCTAGTGGCAGGGGCCTGCCCCGGTACTTGCCAGGCCGGGGAGACATCTCTGGCCAAAAGGGTGAGACACCAGCCACGCCAACGCCCCTCCCCCCTACGCCAACGCCCGTCCCGCCTACGCCGACACCAGTACCGCCCACACCAACACCAGTGCCTCCCACTTGGACACCGGTACCTCCTACGCCGACACCTGCCTCCTCCACCCCCCCTACGCTCCTCGAAACTCTGGCTTCGGAAGTTACACTTTCGGATCTGGAAAGCCAGATGTGGGAGGCGATCAATGGAGAGCGAGCCAATGCGGGTCTTCCTCTCTTGGCGATTGACGGGAGGCTGGTGGTTCTGGCTAGGGAACGCAGCAACGACATGATGACCAGGGGCTACTTCAGTCACACCACCCCAGAGGGAAAGATGATATTCGACTCTCTAGACTCTAGGGGTATATATTCTCCCTATGCAGGGGAGAATCTAGCCAGAACCAACTCAGAGGCTAACCAAGCGGTCCAACTAGTGCTTTCGGGTTTCATGAACAGCAGTACGCATAGAAAGAACGTGCTCAATTCTCACTACACCCATCTCGGCATCGGCGAGGCCACCAGTCCGGAGGGGATGAAATATTTTACCTTGGTCTTCATTGGCCTGCCCTGAAACGTAGCAGTCCAGGGCACTACTCCATAGCCGAGGTGCGAAAAGGGCAAGCCGGGAGGGGCTTGCCCTCTTACCGTTTTGGCCAACGACGCTCCCCCTTTTGGAACCCCCCTAACACCAGCTCCGCGGTCGTTCGCCTACCTTTTGGATATGAAGCCCCTAATCACCGTATGCCAAGGGGGGGTAGAGGCTGTAGATAAGGTGCGCACCCGAAGGAAGGCCCTGGACCGCATCTTAGAGTTGACAAGGAAGGCGTTGGGGACGGAAGCGCCGATTAGGATGGCTATTATCTCTCTTGTAAAATCGGCACCACCTCCCAACAGTGGGACGCTTTATGAGACTTCCTCGAAGCCAGAAGGTAGAAGTTTTCTCACCCTTGAAGAGGAGAGGAGAAGGTGGTAGAATGAGGTCGGTATCGTTTAGGGTAACTGGGGTATCGAGTCCGTCTAAAAGAGGAGGAAGTGATGGAAGAGAAGGGAACGGCTGATCTATCCACATTGGAAAGGGAGAGGGACGAGGCTCGAGCGGCCTGGCAGGCCCACCACGAAGAGGTGGAAGCGCTTCTCGGCGAGGGCGTTCTGCCCGAGAAGCAGGAATTGAGACACCTCTTGACCGAGGAGAGGGAAGCCCATCGGGCCTATATCGAGGCCATACGGGCCTGGGCGGAGGCTAAGAGCGGCGCCTGGTCCTATGGAGAAGAAGAGGTGCCGAAACCTCTATGAACCTTTCGTGGGCTTTGGCCTTCGCTGAAATGGCAAACTACCCGCTCTCCATAAGAAGCGCGGCTCAGGGCTAGCGTTTGCCATAACCTAGCAAGGGGCCAAGATCCATTGGGCCTGGCAAGAGTTGCCAGGCCCAACTTTCAGGTCCCGATATCCGCTAAACTTGCAACTCGACGGTCAACCAAGCCGCTTGTTGATGCTGAGAAAGGCGATGACAGAGATGCCCACTCCCAAGGCGGCCACGGTGAGCGTCACCTGATAGACGATGAAACCCAACTGGGCGGAGATAGCGTAGGGTTGGGTCTTCGACAAAAAGAGGATGAGCCCTCTCATCCTCTTTATCATATTAGCCCACGACGCGGGGCGCCATAGCGTTACCTAGTCGTACGCCAGTTCCGATTCAACCAGTTTGGCTACCACAACTAGCCGCTCAAGGTATTGTCGGTTCTCAGCATCCCAGTTGGTGCAGGTAAGCAAGGTGAGGATGGGATCTGAAGTAGGATACGCTACGGAGACATCAGTGGGCCCCACGTACCTTTTGCTCACCACGCGATAGGTGTAGGCTTGCTCTCCTGCGTATACGATAGCCATATCCCCTAGTTCCAGACCTTCCAGGTGTAAGAAGGGCCCCGCT
>JAUVHF010000133.1 GCA_030593425.1 Anaerolineales bacterium | reverse complement strand
GGTATAGCCGCCCTTAGCCCCGCGCTTGCTCTTCACCAGACCACCCCTTCTCAAGGGAGCGATGATCTGTTCCAGATAGGCGAGGGAGAGGCCCTGGCGTCGTGCCACCTCGGAGAGAGGGGTATGACCCTGGCCGAAATCGCGCGCCAACTCGGCCATCACGCGAAGCCCATATTCCCCTTTAGTGGTGATGCGCATAAGTAATTCCTAGTAAAATAGTCGGAAATAATAATACCATATTTGGTCTTATTTGTCAAGAGTGATCTTGACAGAGCCCAGAAAGTGTAGTAGAATTTAATTAGACCTTTCACCGGTGTGAGGTCGTTATGCCTCACGCCTTTTTTGGAGGAGATGGGGTAGATGAAGACGGTCTATTTCAGGAGCGAATTGCTTTTCCCTCACGAGTGCGTCTCTGACCTGATGGATATGAGGGACGGCAAGTGGCAGAAGTTAGTAGCCCGAGTGGCCTCCCTGCCAGATACCCATGAGGATAGTCTAGCCTTCTCCTTGATGATGATCAGGCTTTGTGGCTGCCTCCGGTGCAACCCAGGTAGTTATAAGGCCTCCTTGGGCTGCTCTGATTGCGCGCGGCGGATGATCGGCATGCTCAAGCAATCGGACGTGAAACTCATAGAGCGTTTCCGTCGGGCGAAGGAGGATGTGCGGCGCTACCTAGCGGGTGAGCCAGTGGAGATGGTAGAGTAGCGGATTCTTCGAAGGGTGGGAGCCGCCTATCATTGATAGGCGGCTCCTTTTTTTGGGGCTTCCCGCTCGCTTGCCTCGGTGGTATAATAATAGATGGGAGGAGGGCAGATGAGGAAGGTAGTGATCGACGGCGATCACCTCACCATCGAGGATGTGGTGGCGGTGGCCGAGGGAAGAGCGGCGGTGGAACTGGCCTCTCAGGATAGGGTGTGCCGTTCCCGTCAGGCGGTGGAGAGGCTGTTGGAGAGCGGGAAAGTGGTATACGGCGTCACCACCGGGTTCGGCCGCTTCGCGGATAGGATCATCGAGCGGGGACAGGCGGCCACTTTGCAGCGGAACATCGTCCTCAGCCATGCCGTGGGCGTAGGGCCCGTTTTGGATGAGGGGACGGTGCGAGCCCTGATGCTCATTCGGGCTAATACGCTAGCCAAAGGCTATTCGGGGGTTCGCCTGGACACGCTGGAAACGTTACTGGAGATGATAAATCGTGGCCTTATCCCCGTAGTTCCCTCTCAAGGCTCCCTGGGCGCCTCAGGAGATTTGGCCCCTCTGGCTCATATGAGCCTGGTGCTCATAGGCGAGGGGGAGGCCTATTATCGAGGGGAAAGGGTAGCCGGGGGCGAGGCCATGAGAAGGGCTGGGCTAGCCCCCCTTGAATTAGCGCCTAAAGAGGGGGTGGCTTTGACCAACGGCACAGCGGTGATGACCGCCATAGGAGCGTTGACCATCCATCGAGCCCAGAACCTCACCCTTGTGGCCGATATCGCAGGTGCTTTAAGCCTGGAGGCTTTGGAGGGGGCCCCCCAGCCTTTTGAAGACCGGATCCATCAAGTCCGTCCCCATCCCTATCAGATAGAATGCGCAGACTATATCCGTCGCCTTCTTGAAGGTAGCGAACTAGTGCGAGGGTATGATCCTTATAGGGTACAGGATGCTTATAGTTTGCGTTGTATCCCCCAAGTCCATGGGGCGGTGCGGGATGCGGTGGCCTACGCCCGTCGGGTGGTGGAGATCGAACTCAACTCCGCCGATGATAACCCCCTCCTCTTTTGGGAGGATGGAGAGCCTTTAGCTCTCTCTGGGGGCAACTTCCACGGGGAGCCCATAGCCTTGGCCATGGACTACCTGGCTACGGCTATAGCCGATTTGGGCAATATCTCTGAGCGGCGGCTGGCGCGGCTTCTGGACCCCGCTCTAAACGGGGGTCTCTTGCCCGCTTTTCTGATCGAGGAGGGGGGGGTTAATTCTGGCCTTATGCTTCTCCAATGCACCGCTGCCGCCTTGGCCTCGGAGAACAAGGTGTTGGCTCACCCTGCCAGCGTGGATAACATCCCCACCTCGGCTAATACCGAGGACCATGTGAGCATGGGAACCATCGCCGCCCGCCAGGCTCGGGAAGTCACAGGCAATGTGGAGACTATTTTGGCCCTGGAGTTGATGGCTGCGGCCCAGGCTATAGATTTCCGTCGTCAAAAGAGAGCCCTCCAGTTAGGCCAAGGGACGGCTCCTGCTTATCAAGCCACCAGGGAACTCGTGCCCTTCATCGAGAAAGACACAATTATGTATCCCCATATCGAGGCTATACGACAATTGGTGGGCAGTGGCGAGTTGGTAAACGGAGTTTCAGAAGCATTGAATGTGCTTTGATGGTCGCTATGAGCAGCGGCGCAGTACGATGTCGGATTGTCAAATATAGTTCACGTCAGGCCAAAAACCATGGTTTCAAGAAGGTAAAAGAAGGAGCGGTTATCACAGCCGGGAGTCTTAAGGGGGGTGCAAGATGGCGGTGAAGACAAAAGGGCTGGTTAGGGCTCCTCGGGGCACCACGTTGACCTGTAAGGGCTGGGGGCAAGAGGCCGCTATGCGGATGCTGATGAATAACCTGGACCCCGAGGTGGCGGAGAAGCCGGAGGAACTCATCGTCTACGGTGGCCGGGGGAAGGCGGCTCGCAACTGGGGATGTTATGAGGCTATAGTGGCCACCCTCAAGGGGTTAGAAAACGATGAGACCCTCTTGGTGCAATCCGGTAAGCCGGTGGGCGTTTTTGCGACCCATCCCGATGCGCCTCGGGTACTTTTGGCCAATGCTAACCTGGTTCCCGCCTGGGCCACTCAGAAGCATTTCGATGAACTAGACACTCAGGGGCTCATTATGTATGGCCAGATGACCGCTGGCTCGTGGATCTACATCGGCACCCAAGGCATCCTCCAAGGGACCTACGAGACTATGGGGGCCGCAGCCGAGAGGGCCTTTGGGGGCAGCCTTAAAGGGAAGTTCGTCCTCACGGCGGGGTTAGGAGGGATGGGAGGAGCCCAGCCCTTAGCCATCACCATGAACGAGGGGGTGGGGCTCATCGTGGAAGTGGACCCGGCCCGGGCCCAGCGTAGGCTAGATACAGCCTACGTTGACCTGGTGGTTAAGGACCTCGATGAGGCCTTGGAGTTGGTACAAGAGGCCCTGGGCAAGGAGGAACCTCGCTCCGTGGGGCTGGTAGCCAACGCAGCGGATATATACCCTGCGCTGGTGGGGCGAGGAGTGATACCCGATCTGGTGACCGATCAGACCCCGGCCCATGACCCTCTCAGTTACGTGCCCAGAGGCGTTTCCTTGGAGGAGGCAGATGGATTGAGGGAGAGAGACCCCACCGAATATACCCAGCGGGCTATCGAGTCGATGGGGGTTCATGTCCAGGCGATGTTGGAGTTCCAGAAGAAGGGCGCGGTGGTCTTCGACTATGGGAACAATATCCGGCAGCGGGCCCTAGAGGCCGGGGTGAAGGACGCCTTCGACTTCCCTGGTTTCGTCCAGGCCTATATCCGACCCCTCTTCTGCCAAGGGAAAGGCCCCTTCCGTTGGGTGGCTCTCTCCGGTGATCCTCAAGATATCTACCGGACCGATGAGGTGGTCACCAAAGAGTTCGCTTACGATGAGCATCTGGTGCGTTGGATAAAGATGGCCCAGAAGAAGGTAGGGTTTCAGGGGTTGCCGGCTCGCATCTGTTGGTTGGGATATGGTGAGCGGGCCAAGTTTGGCCTTCTCATTAACGAGATGGTCGGCCGGGGAGAGATATCGGCACCCATCGTCATCGGGCGGGACCATCTAGATGGAGGCTCCGTCGCTTCCCCTAACCGAGAGACGGAGGGGATGAGGGATGGCTCCGATGCCATCTCTGACTGGCCTCTCTTGAACGCCCTCTTGAATGCCGTCTGCGGAGCCACCTGGGTCTCCTTCCATCATGGCGGCGGGGTGGGGATTGGTTATTCGCAGCACGCTGGACAGGTGATCGTTGCCGATGGCACACCGGAGGCGGCGGTGCGACTGGAGAGGGTTCTCACCGCCGACCCCTGGACAGCCATCATCCGCCACGTAGACGCCGGATACCCGGAGGCGATAGAGGCGGCAAAGAAGCATGGCCTCAAGATACCGATGATGAAATAACCAGGTGACGCCATCGTCGAAAGGACGCATGAAGGTCGATCTATTGATCCATAGCGCAGGGCAACTTCTCACCATCGCCTCCGAAGGCCCCAAAGTCGGCCCGGCCATGAGCGATCTGGGCCTCATCGAGGATGGGGCCCTAGCCATCAAAGATGGACACATCGCCCTGGTGGGCAAAAGTGGTGAGGTCAGGGCTCAGGTGGAGGCGAAGGAAGAGCTGGATGCCTCCGGCAAAGTAGTTACACCTGGCTTCGTGGACCCCCATACCCATCTGGTCTTTGCGGGCTCTAGGGTCGAGGAGTTCGAGATGCGCCTGAAGGGAGCCATCTACCTGGAGATCATGGCTGCTGGTGGGGGGATCATGAGCACCGTGCGGGCCACCCGCTCTGCCAACCTGGAGGAGTTGCTGGCTCAAAGTCGGCAGCGGCTGGATAGGATGTTGGCTCATGGCACCACTACAGCAGAGGTAAAGACGGGGTATGGACTTAACACGGCCCAGGAGTTAAGGATGTCGCAGGCGATTAAGAGCCTCGATGAGACCCACCCTGTCGACTTGGTAGCCACCTTTCTCGGCGCTCATGCCCTCCCCCAGGAATACAAAGGGCGAAGCGAAGAATATATGGATATGGTGGTGAAGGAGATGCTTCCTCA
>JAUVHF010000010.1 GCA_030593425.1 Anaerolineales bacterium | reverse complement strand
GTGGCTCGGGCGCTCCCGGATGCCCGCGATGGGTTGAAGCCGGTCCACCGGCGTATCCTCTACGCCATGCACGATATGGGGATGAGGCATAACAGGCCCCATAAGAAGAGCGCGCGCATCGTGGGCGAGGTCTTGGGGAAGTACCACCCCCACGGGGACGCGGCGGTATATGACGCCATGGCCCGCATGGCCCAGGATTTCTCCATGCGCTACCCCCTGGTCGATGGGCAGGGGAACTTCGGCTCCGTGGATGGCGACAGCCCGGCGGCCATGCGGTACACCGAGGCTCGGCTGGCGGAGATCGCCGAAGAGATGCTGGCCGACATAGAGAAGGAGACGGTGGATTGGATCGACAACTTCGACGGCTCGCTACAGGAGCCGACGGTGCTCCCTTCGAGGTTGCCCAACCTCCTCCTGGCCGGGGCCTCGGGGATAGCGGTGGGGATGGCCACCAACATCCCTCCGCACAACCTGAACGAGATCTGCGACGTCCTCATCTACCTCATCGACCACCACCAGGAGATAGACGACATCGGCCCCGTGGACCTGCTCCAGTTCGTGAAAGGGCCGGACTTCCCCACGGGCGGGCTTATCATCGGAGTGGAGGGGATAAGGGATGCCTTCGCCACAGGGAAGGGGAGGGTGGTGGTGCGGGCCAAGACCCACATCGAGGAGATGCGCGGGGGGAGGTATCGGATAGTGGTGACCGAGCTCCCCTATCAGGTGAACAAGGCGAGGCTCATCGAGCGGATCGCGGCTCTGGTTCGCAATAAGCGGATAGCAGGCATCTCTGATTTGCGGGACGAGAGCGACCGGCGGGGGATGAGCATCGTCATCGAGTTGAAGCGGGGGGCTCAGCCCGCCCAACTCCTCAATCAACTCCTCAAGTATACGCAGATGCAGAGCACCTTCGGGGTGAACATGTTGGCCCTGGTGGATGGGGAGCCGCGCATCCTCACCCTCAAGATGGCGCTGCAACATTACTTGGGCCATCGGCAGGAGGTGGTGACCCGACGGAGCCGCTTCGAACTGGCAAGGGCCCAAGAGAGGGCCCATATCCTGGAGGGGCTGAAGATGGCCCTAGCCAACCTGGATGCGGTGATAAAGACCATTCGGGGCTCTCGGAACGCGGAGACGGCGCGGAACAACCTGGTGAGGGGTTTCAAGTTGACAGAGGCGCAGGCCCAGGCGATCTTGGATATGCGATTGAGGCGGTTGGCGGCGCTGGAGCGGCGGAAGATCGACGAAGAGTACCTGGAGACGATAAAGAAGATCGCCTACATAGAGGACCTTTTGGCCAACCCGAAGAAGATAATGCATCTCATCCGGGAGGAGCTCGAGAACCTGAAGAAGAGATATGGTGACCTCCGGCGGACTCTGATACTGCCCGGGGCGGAGGCGGAGATCAGTGAGGAGGATATGATTCCTGCCGAGGAGATCTTGATATCGATCACTCAGCGAGGGTACATCAAGCGAGTTTCAGCCAAGACCTACAAGCGTCAAAGGCGGGGAGGGAGAGGCGTCCTGGGGATGGGGAGACGGGAGAAGGACACGGTGGAGCACCTCTTCATGGCCGGGAGCCACGATAGCATCCTCTTCTTCACCAACGAGGGGAAGGTTTACCAAGAGAAGGCCTATCAGATGCCCGATGTTACCAGGCAGGCCAGGGGTTTGCCCCTTATCAATCTCATCTCTTTGAGTCCGAGGGAGATGGTGACGGCGGCTCTGGCGGTCTCCGATTTCAGGCAGGGGAACTATTTGGTGATGGCCACCAAGAAGGGGACGGTGAAGAGGACGAGTATCGAGGAGTTCGCCGCTGTGCGCCCTAGCGGCCTCATCGCCCTCAATCTGAAGAAGGGTGACGAGTTGGGCTGGGTGAAGATGACTAAGGGAGAGGAGGAGATAATCCTGGTCACGGAGCGAGGTTATGCTGTCCGCTTCTCAGAGGGGGATGTGCGGCCTATGGGAAGGACAGCCGGTGGTGTGATGGGTATAAAACTCTCCCGGAAGGACGCGGTGGCGGCCATGGATGTGGTGGACCCCAAGGCTGATCTCCTGTTGGTGACGGAGAGGGGCTTCGGGAAGAGGACACCTTTGAGGGAGTACCCCCCCTATGGGCGGTACGCTAAAGGGGTGCGGACTATAGACGTGCGTAGGTTGGGGGAGGTCGGGCGGATAGTGGATGCGCGGGTAGTGAGCGAGAAGGACGAGATAACCCTCATCTCCGCCGAGGGGATGGTGCTACGTACTACGGTGGAGAACATCAGTAGTATGGGCCGGGCCACCAAAGGGGTGGCGATCATGAATCTCAGGAAAGGGGACACGGTGGCCTCCTTGGCCCGGATCAACAAGGGGAGGAAGAAGAGAAGGAAATAGGGGGTCGCTGGCAAGGCATGGCCCGCGATGAGGAGGTGAAGAAAGGCCCTGGGGCTGCCCCGGGGCCGATCTCTATAGGGTGATCATCGATTTGTGTTGGCTCCAGTGTACCCCTCTCGTCTCCCCCGGGAGGTCTGTCAGCCTCTTTTGCCAGGCGGCAAAGGTCTCTGGGTTAGAAGGTGTGGCGGCCGCGGCAGTGGGCGTGGTTAAGCAACCCTTCTGGCTCCTATGGGCGCTGTGTGAGGGTGACATCTACGCCTAGTTCCTCCCCTTGGCGGAGGATGGCGAGTCTTACCTCATCGCCCACGCGGGAGCGCCACAGGACGTTATTGAGGGGGTTATCCTCGTCGATGGTCTGGTCGTTGATAGCGGTGATGATATCTCCCTCCTGGAGCCCTGCGGCGGCAGGGGAACCGGGGACCACTCGCCGCACATAGACCCCATGATCCACTGGCAGGTCGTAGGCTGAGGCTAGGCGGGGGGTTATGGTCACATATTCGATGCCTAGATAGGGCCTTTCTACATACCCTTGGTTCACCAGTTGCTGGGCTACCGCTTTCACCGTGTTGGAGGGGATGGCGAACCCCAACCCTTCAGCCACGGTGCCTGCATAAGCGCTACGCCCTACGATGGCGGTGTTGATGCCGATGACCTGGCCCAGGACGTTAATCAAGGGGCCGCCGGAGTTCCCAGGGTTGATGGCCGCATCGGTCTGGATGAGATCCTCCATCAGGTATCCCCGTCCGGTATCCAGTCTCCGATCCAAGGCGCTGATCACGCCCACGGTAACCGTCCCCTTGAAGTCACCCAAGGGGCTGCCGATGGCGGCTACCGGTTCCCCCGGTTGAAGGGTGGAGGAGTCGCCCAGTTCCGCCACGGCGGGGACCGGCCCTTCGACTCTGATGACCACCAGATCCGAGTACCGGTCGGCGCCCACTAGCGTGGCCTCCTCTTTAGAGCCATCGGCGTAGATGACATCTATCCGCTCGGCATCTTCCACCACGTGACTATTGGTGACGATATGACCCTCCTCGTCGGTGATGACCCCAGAGCCAGAGGCTTGGGGCTCGATCACCTCCCCGAAGAAGGTCCGGCTGGCCGGAAGCGTGTTGATTACCGTAACTACGGCTGGCTTCACCTTGGCGATGGCTTCGATTAGGGCTGAATCTTGGGTGAGGGTTAGATAGGTGGGATGTCCCTCTGGCTGGTTTATGGTCACTGGTGTGGGAAGGGAGGGGGTGGGTTGTGAGCGGGCAACCCAGTACCCAGCCGCGCCGCCAACCAGGCCTCCACAGATGATAGCGGCCACGATACCTAAGGCCACGACAAGAACCACTATAGAGTATCTTGGCCCAGAACCTCCCTCCATCTTCATCCCTCCTCCCCAAATTATGCCTCAGGTCATCGTTTGGTGCAACCAAAACAGAAAGGGGTTCGGCCTGCGGGCCGGACCCCGATAAGGCAGATGCTTTCCCTCTAACCTTTCCTACATGAGTGGGGCTACAGGCTAGGAAGGCGGAGTGGAATCCGCCTTAGTAATCTCCTGAACGGGAGGTTAAGTTGTGGATGTTGCAGGCGACTCAGGTCGAACCGTTGGGGTCGGAAGTACCTTCGCTTTATAGACCAGTAGTGGACCCCTAGGTAGGGGATGGTTTCCTCTTCCTGGGCATGGACGGTGCACCAGCCAAGAGATCCCTCCATCCTGATGCGGACAGGACTATCACAAGAGCGACCTCCGACGCAAGGTCCAAAGGGCTAAGAAGCCCAGGGGGATGGGTAGCCAGTAGGAGATGAGGCGGAAGATGAGAATGGCCATAGCCGCTATCTTTTGGGGGACCGCTAGGCTGGAGTAGACTAGGGCTAACGAGCCTTCGGTGACCACGATCCCATCGGGCAGCATGGAGATGGCACCAGCGTAGTTGGCTACCGTATAGCCCACCACGACGGTGCCGGGATGGATCTCGAAGCCCAGGGCAGAGAAGGCGAAGTAGAGACAGAGGATATCGGCGAAGAGGGTGAGGGCTCCGCAGGCGAAGGCTCCCAAAACCTAGCTAGGATGGTTACGAGCCACTCTTATGCTCTGATAGAGACGGCGGATAGTGGTTTTCAGGCCAGCCTCGCTGAAAAACCTCCTCCTGAAGAGACGACCGAAAAACCCGCTCACCTTCCTATACAGAGAAAGGAGTATCTTCTCTAACTTCTCTCGTTCCTGATATAGTCGCACCAGGTAACCCAAGGCTCCCAGGACAGCCACCACTATCACCCCTGAGGCCAAGACCTCCTGGAGGGTGAGCCCTCGGTGGGAGAGGAGATAGAGGAGTCCTAAGATGAAGGTGCCCAAAAGGACAAGGGCGCTGATGATGTTCTGCAGGAAGAAGAGGACGGAGACGGAGCCCAAGGAGAGGTCGTTCTTCTCCAGGTAGCGGTAGCGGACGTACATCCCCCCTATTCCTCCGGCTGAGAGGAGGCGGTTGACCGAGGAGCCGGCGACCATAGCCGCCAAAGTGGGCAAAAGAGCGATCCGTTGTCCCAGGAAGCCCACGATGATCTGGGTGTGGAGGGCCACCCCTAGATAGCGCAAACATTCGGCTGCCAGGGCCAGGAGGATGAACTCCATCTTCGCCCTTCTGAAGATATCCCAACCCTCGCTGGCTCCCGCCAGTCTGAGAAGGAGCAGGATGGCCAGGGAACCTAAGAGGGCGAAGAAGAAGAGTCGTTTGTAGTCTATCCACGTCTCTTCCAAAAGGCTCTCCTAGAGCCAGCGCGCTTTGCGGAAAAAGATGAACATGACACCCAATAGCAGAGCCATAAGCCCCGCGAGGACCAGGAAGGCGTAGGGTTTATCAGCCAGGGGAAGACTAACGTTCATGCCGTAGATGCCGGAGATAGCCTCCAGGGAGCCGAAGGTGATGGCGATGATAGCCAAATATTTCATCACTTCGTTGAGGCTATGCGAGGTGAGGGAGTCGATGGTGTCGCCCAAACCCTCGATCACCTCCCGCAGATCCTGCAGCCGATCCCAGATCTGGGCGGTATGGTCGGAGACATCGCCCCAGTAAACATCCATATCGCCCCTGAGGAACTGCCAATCCTTACGCTCTAGGCTAGCGATGACCGCTATCTGGGGCTTGATGATGCGACGGAGGTTGATGAGGTTCCTCCTGATGATGGAGATCTCCCGCATCATCTTCCGAGCATCCTCCTCGAAGATCCTCTCCTCAACCCGCTCTATGTTTTGGCTCTCCTTATCCAAGATGGGAAAACAGTAGTCCACTAGGCTGTCGATCACCTCGTAAAGGAGATAGTTCGACCCCCGGCCCATGAACCGCTCTCTGAGTTCCTCGTTCCCCTGGCAACTGGTAAAATCCTGCACCAGAGGTTTGAGAGACCCATCGCTGACGGTCACCAGGAAGTCGTGGCCCACAAAGATAGCCACCTGGGAGGAGCCCAGCCGTCGGGTCATCTTATCGAAGACGGGGAAGTGCATGACGATGAAGAGGTAGTTCTCGTATTCATCGATCTTGGGCCGCTCTATTTTGCTGAGGCAATCCTCCAGGTCTAGAGGGTGGAAGAAGGGGTAGTGCTCCTGGAGATAGCCCATCTCTTCAGAGGTGGGGTTCTCGATGTTGATCCAAGTGAGGTCCTTGTGGACTAAGGTCTCTAGAGCCATAATTACCCCCTTCTAGTGGAGGCTGGGCAACAAACTATTATACTTCCTTAGAGCCCCGTTGACAAATCTTTGACAGAGAGAATCCCCTCTGTTAGAATCTTATATGGTTATGAAAGGCGCTAGATTTCTCACCGGAGCCATGCTTCTCGGCCTCTTGGTCTTTCCCTGGGCCTCCGCCTTCGGGGAAGATGGGGCCACCCTCATCATCACCGGGCGGGTGGTTGATTCCCAAGAGGTGCCCCTGGAGGGCGCTTCCGTAAAGATAAGGGTCCAGGACTCCCAAGGGGTTTTCATCGATGAAGGCGGGGAGGGGACCAAGTCTCAGGCGGACGGCTCTTTCCTTTTGGCTTTGCCCACCGAGATCGTGGCCTTACCGATGGAGGGGCAAGGGGAACTCACCCTCGAGGTGAGCAAGGCGAGCCATGCTACCCTGTCCCAGACTCTAGATCTAGAGGGGATGGCTCGCATCGGCGAGCAGTTATATCTACCCCTGGGAGATTTGATTCTAGAGCATCGCATGGGGCCCGCTTTCTTCATCGCTACTTTCGCCTTTCTTTTGGTCTTCGGGTTCATCTCTTTCAGGGTGCTGCATGAGACCATCTCCGCCCTGATGGGGGCGGTGGCGATCCTGGGAGTCTCTTATCTCCTCGGTTCCTCTAACCCCGATTTCTGGATCATCTCCTTCGAGAGGGCTATTCACTACATCGATTTCAACGTCATCTTCCTCATTATGGGGATGATGATCTTGGTGGCTATCATGGGGCGGACGGGGGTCTTCCAGTGGTTGGGCTACCAAGCCTATAGGGTTACGGGGGGCAACGCTTGGTACCTGGCGGCCCTTCTTACCATCATCACCGCTGTGGCCTCTGCCTTTCTTAACAATGTCACCATCATGCTACTCATGGCTCCCGTTACCATCGAGATGGCCTTGGTTTTGGGGATTCACCCTTTCTCTCTCCTCATCCCCGAGATATTGGCCTCTAACATCGGCGGGGCGGCTACCCTGATCGGAGACCCTCCTAATACCCTCATCGGCTCCTATACCGGGTTAGGCTTCCTCGATTTTCTCCTTCATATGGGACCTATGGTGATGCTTTCCATGGTCGTTCTTTTGGTCATGATCCGCTTCATCTATGGCAAGGAATACGCCAGGTCTCGCGAGATGGCCTCTTCCACCCTATTGGAGAGGCTGAGGGAAGATGCGCGGATCACGGACCCTGGGACGCTGCGGAAAGCCCTCATTATCGGCGGGGTGACCCTGGTTCTCTTCTTCCTTCAGGATCTCTTGGGTATGCCACCCAGCGTGGTGGCTCTTCTGGGAGCCACGGGCCTCCTGGTCTGGGTGCGGCCAGATATTGAGGACATGCTCCAGGAGGTGGATTGGACGACCCTGGTCTTCTTTATGGGCCTGTTCATGCTGGTGGGGGGCATCGAAGAGGTGGGGCTTATCCAGATGATCGCCCAATTCATCGGCGCCATCGCCGGGGAGAATCTTGTTTTGGCTACACTCCTTATGCTCTGGGTGGCGGGCGTGGCTTCATCCGTCGTCGATAACATCCCCTTCACCGCGGCGGCACTACCTATCGCTGCCTTCCTCTCGAGGACGATCCCCGGCGCCGAAAACAATGTAATATACTGGGCCCTGGCGGTGGGTGCCTGTTTTGGAGGTAATGGTACCGTCATCGCGTCTGCGCCCAACATCGTGACCGCGGGCATGGCCGATCGAGCGGGGTATCACCTCTCCTTTAGCCACTTCCTCCGAGTCGGGGTGCCGACCACTTTCGTCACCATATTGGTGGCTACGATTTGGATATTGATCAGGTACTGATGAGGAGATAGAAAGATGGGCCTAATACTTTGTGCCACACGAGGGGGAGAGGCCAGTCGGCGGACTCGAGATAAAGCCATCGAGTTAGCCAAAGAACGAGGAGACGAACTGGTCTTCCTTTATGTGGTGGATATGAGTTTCATGGATAAGACAGCTGCGCCTGTGGTAGTCGATGCGGGGAGCGGTGTGGAGAGGATGGGCGGGTTCCTCCTGGCTATGGCTCAGGAGCACGCTCGAGAGAAGGGCCTGGAGGCTCAGGTCGTCATCCGGGAGGGGAAAACCCGGGAGGAGATCAAGGCGGCGGCGAAGGAGTTGGAGGTGGATACCGTAGTCTTAGGTCTTCCCGCCGAGGGAGGGGTTTTCCCAGAAGAGGGGATCCTGGCCTTCGTCCGGGAGGTAGAGGAGGAGACGGGAGCGGAGGTTTTCCTAGTCTGAAAGGGTCACCTACGGGCTTTGTTTGCCTTTTAACGAGGGGGGTGCTATACTAGTTTAGATTATGGAATACTTGGATTCTGCAGAAATGAACGGGTCGCTAGTCGTGGGGAGGTTGCAGGGAAAGAGCCCCTTTAGGTTTTGATATGGCAGGAGGTGATGCTGTTATGTAATCGCGGAGGAGGATCCTTGAAGGGCAAAAGAAACCAGGTTGTATCTGGTCTAGGGAAGAAAGGAGAAAGAAATGCCACCCGTCATATCTTCTTGGAGAGACGCCATGTTGGCAGCGCTAGCCGAGGCCTTGAGAGTCGTTCTAGCCGGCATTCCCGTAATCATCGGTGCCTTGGTCATCCTGATCATAGGCTGGATCATCGCTGGCATCTTCAATGGCCTGACCATCAGGCTATTACGAGCTCTTCGCTTCGATCAGATCGCAGACAAGGCCGGACTCGACGAGTTCATCGAGAGAACAGGGGTGAAGCTATCCCCAACCGAGGTCATTGGTCTACTGGTCAAGTGGTTCGTTCGCGTCATCGCCTTGGTAGCGGCGGCCGATACCCTGAACGTTCCCCAGGTATCGGTGTTCCTGAGCCAGATTCTGGGCTATCTGCCCAACGTGATCGCGGCCGTGCTTATCCTGATATTGGGAGCGTTAGTCGCCAGGTTCGTGGCTGATGTGGTAAAGGGGGCCGCTAGCACGGCAGACTTAGCCGCTGACACAGCGAACTTGTTGAGTGGCGTCACCTACTGGGCGATCCTGCTCGTCACCATAACGGCCGCCATTGAACAGTTGGGTGTAGCCAGGGTGTTATCAGGGACGGTCCTGACCGGCATAGTTGGCGCCGTTGCCTTGACAGTCGCCTTGTCTTTTGGCTTGGGCAGCAAGGACTTAGCCGGTGATATCATCGCTGGGCGGGCTTTGCGAACCAACATCTCTCCCAAAGACAAGATCACTGTGGGCGAGTACTCGGGCACAGTGGAGAAGGTTGGAGCAACATCTCTGGTCTTGGATACCCCTTCTGGCAAGGTCATCTTGCCCAACACCGAGGTCGCTAGATCCACCGTCATTAAGAGCTGACCGAATGGCCTGGAATTGGGGTGCGTCTCCAAAGAGTGGATGTATGAACAAAAACGGTGAATAAGTGAATAGGGGATGATGGGGGTGAGGTTTCGAGCTAAGTATGGCTCTGCCCTAAAGTGGCTCTCGCCCGGTATGCATGTGAAGCGGTGGCTCCTCCTTCTCTTGGGAGGGATCACCATCCTCAGCCTGGGGGTAGGGTATATCTTGGTGGAGATCTACCGCACTTGGCTCTTCCCCCCCATCTTCTATTATCTCACTTTACAGTTCATCCCCCGCGCCTTGCGGGGTTTTCTCTTCGGAGGGGTAGGGATCGCCGCCGTAGTAGTGGCGGTTATCCGACTGAATAGATCTCTCCTCTCCGCCTTCCTCTCTCCGGGGGAGAGCCACCTGGTGGATATCATCTATCGGCACAGGCACCGGAGCCGAGGCCCCAAGGTGGTGGCTATCGGCGGGGGCACTGGGCTCTCCACGCTGCTCCGGGGGCTGAAAGAGCATACGGAGAATATCACCGCTATCGTCACCGTAGCCGATGATGGGGGGAGTTCCGGCCGCCTGCGGCGAGAACTGGGGGTTCTGCCCCCTGGCGACTTCAGGAACTGCATCGCCGCCCTGGCCGATGCGGAATCGTTAACCACGCAACTATTTCAGTACCGTTTCAGCGAAGGGAGGGGTCTCAACGGACACAGTTTCGGCAACCTCTTCATCGCCGCTATGGCCGGGGTGACGGGGAACTTCGAGCGGGCTATCCTGGAATCGGGGCGAGTGTTGGCCATCCGGGGGCAGATCTTCCCCTCCACCCTGGAGAATGTGACCCTCTGTGCTGACCTGGGTGAGGAGGAAGCCGAAGGAGTGGTGCGGGTAGAGGGTGAGTCCCAGATACCCAAGGCTGGGAAGCCTATCGAGCGGGTATATCTGGTTCCCGGCGGGGCTCCTGCTTACCCCGGAGCGGTGAAGGCGATCCTCGATGCGGATCTTATAGTGGCTGGGCCGGGGAGCCTCTATACCAGCGTCCTTCCCAATCTGCTTGTGCCAGGCATCGTTGAGGCCTTGCGAGCCTCTCGGGCCCTGAAGGTGTATGTCTGTAACGTGGCCACCCAGAAAGGGGAGACGGACCATTTTACCGCTGGCGACCACATAAAGGCGCTGGAACAGCACGTAGGGGGAGTCTTTGATCATGCGCTCCTAAACGACAACCTGGAGGTCTCGCTCCCCTCCCATCTGACCATCGAGATCGTCTCTCCCCAGATGCATCCCGGCCAGGAACTCCGGGTAGTTGCCGCAGACGTGGTGGATCGAGGGAACCCCTGGCGCCATGACTCAAGAAACTTGGCCCAGGAACTATTGGACTTATATTATGAGGAGCGGAATGAGGGTAGAGGGTTAGGTTCCAAGAGAGAAGGTGGTTGAGAAGAGAGTGACCAGCGTTGGGTATGGGGGAAACTGGTTGAGGTTGTCAAATGTCTGGACAACGAGTGGGTTACTCTTGTAGAGTGGTTGATTAGCCAACCATATAGCCCAGGGGGGGCTTTGAGGAGATAGGTGGTTGATTGTGGTAGGCTGTCGGGGGTGAGGGACGGAACTTTTCGTCCCTCTTCTCGTCGCGGAGGACGTAGCAGAAGGGACAGATGTGCGAGGGAAGTAGGCATGGTGCGGGTCGATCTCTCTCAAGAGTTGGCTGGCGGTAGAAGGAGCAGATAGTGCCTTTCGCGCCTGGGGAGTATGTGGGCCCCTACAAGATAACCGAACGGTTGGGCCATGGCGGGATGGCCACCGTCTGGAAAGCCTATCACGCTCCTTTGGATCGGTACGTGGCTATCAAGGTGCTCCATCCCGTCTTCGTCGATGATGCGGCCTTCTTGGAGCGTTTCCATAAGGAAGCGAAGATCGTGGCCCGATTGGTTCACCCCCATATAGTGTCTGTCTACGATTTCAGCGAAGAGGATGGGATGCCCTACTTAGTGATGCGGTATGTAGAGGGAGAAACCCTGAAAACCGTTCTGAGACGGGCCCCCCTTCCCCTGAGGAGGATCCTCGAGGTTCTGAGGCCGGCGGGGGAGGCGCTAGCCTACGCCCATGGCCAAGGGGTGCTCCATCGAGATATTAAACCCTCCAATATCATGGAGACGCCAGGGGGAGAGGTCTTTCTCACCGATTTTGGCTTGGCCAAGATGATGGAGGATGTGGATGCCGCTTTCTCTCGGGATATGATGGTGGGGACGCCTCAATATATCTCCCCCGAACAGGTGAAGGGAGAGGAGTTAGATCCAGGCACCGATATCTACTCCTTGGGGGTCGTTCTTTTCGAGATGCTCACCGGGAGGGTCCCCTTTGAGGGGGATACCGCTCAGGCTATCATCCGCGGCCAGATCCTCTCCCCTCCTCCTCGGCCTTCCCAGTTCGCCCCGGCCATCCCTGAAACCGTGGAAAGGGTGGTCTTGAAGGCCCTGGCCAAGGAGAGGGGGGAGCGGTATCGGAGCGTGGAAGAGATGATAGCCGCCTTGGAGAGTGCTGCCCAAGAGGGTACCCTTCCCTCGCCAGAGAGGGCCTTTGTGGCTCCGTCCTCTACGGCGCCCCAGGCGGTCAGCGAACTTCCTCGAAGAAGGCGGCGCAGGTTCCCTTGGCTCATTCTCGCTCTCTTGCTCTTGGTCCTTTGTTCCTGTTCCACCCTTTTGTGGTTTCTATGGAGAGGCTAGAGAGGGTTTTTTGCATTAGCGAGGAGGGGACAGATCGGTTCCCCGGAGAAGGTTCTTCTTTGGTTTGTAGTCACCTTGTTGCTCTTGCCCTGGGTCAAGCGTTGGTTGAGTCAACATCTCTACGGCCTGGGCCTTCTCATTGCTGGAGACCACGATAAGGCCGCACTCTTCTCCCTTTTCCTCCTTCTCCCTGGGGTGATCCTCCATGAATTGAGCCATTGGCTGGTGGCCAAGGCTTTGAGGGTCCCCACGGGGCGACTCACCTTAGGGCCTCGACGGAGAGGGGAGGCGTTAACCTTCGCCTCCCTCTCTGTAGCCCGAACCGACTCCCTTCGAAAGAGCGTCATTGGTCTGGCCCCTCTCTTAGGGGGGACCCTGGCTATCTTCCTCACCGCCCGGTGGGGGTGGCCCTTTATCGCTTGGGGCTCCTCTCCAGATGAGGCCCTGCGCCATCTCATCTCCCATCTAGGGGAGTACGCAAGAGCCCCCCACCTTTTGCTTCTTCTCTACCTTCTTTTCTCAGTGAGCAACGGGATGTTGCCCAGCGAGACGGATCGCCAAGGGTGGCTTCCGGTTCTCCTCTTCGGCGGCCTGGTGGTGCTCCTCTCCACCCTGGTGGGCTTCGTACCCCGCATCCCAGGGGAGGTCATCTTCTGGACATTCCGGGGCTTGGAGTATCTGACTTTGGCCTTTCTGATCACCCTGGCGGTGGATGCCCTCTTCTTTCTCCTCATCTACCCTTTGGAGCGGCTGGTGGGAGCCATGCGAGGAGAAGAGGTAGAGTATAGGTGAACTAATCAGGAGGTTGGTTCTCTCTGGCGGCGAGGAAGAGAACGATAACCGCCACAACCCCTAGAGCGAAGAGGGCGTACAGCTTGTAGAGGCCGGGGGACAGAAGTAAGGCCAGTCCGCCGAAGGAGGCGCAGAGGAGGTAGAAGAAGAGGACCACCCGGCGGTGGGAGATCCCCATATCCAGTAGGCGGTGGTGGAGGTGTCCCCTGTCGCCGCTCAAGGGGGAACGACGCTCCCGGAGGCGGTTCACGATCTGCCAGGCCACGTCCAAGATGGGGATCCCCAAAACTAAGAGCGCCGTGGCTGCCTTGGCCCCACCGATGATGGAAAGAGTGCCTAGAGCGAAGCCCAGAAAGAGGGCTCCTGAGGTGCCCATGAATACCCGAGCGGGGTGGAAGTTGTAGGGGAGGAACCCCAGGGCGCAGCCACCCAAGGCTAGGGGGAGGAGGGCGATGCTCACCTGGCCCAAACGGTTGCTATGAGCAAAGAAGATGAGGGAGGCGATCACCGTGATCCCCGCTGCCAGGCCGTCCAGACCATCTAACCAGTTGACGGTGTTCATCATCCCCAGGAGCCAGAAGAGGGTGAAGAGCACCGCGAACCAGGTGGGGAAGGTGACTAGCCCGCCGAAGGGGCTGGCGATCTCGTAGATGACGATGCCGGAGTAGATGGCCACCCCTGCGGCCAAGAACTGAGCCAGGAGTTGGGGCCAGGGAGAGAGTTCCCGTTTATCATCGTAGATGCCTACCAAAAGCACCACCAGAGAGCCGACTACCACCCCGGCCAAGCGGCGCAGTTCGTTGGGCAGGTCGGGGCGAGCCTCGAGGGTTAGGGGCAGTAGGATCAAAGAGAGCCCTATAGCGATCAGGAAGGGGACAAAGAGCGCTACCCCCCCCAATTTTGGCGTTGGCGCCTCGTGCAAGTGCCTGGGCTCATGGGGGTAGTCTACAAATCCCCAGCGCCGCGCTAGCCTCTCCACCAGGGGCGTGAAGAGGAAGGCCAAGAGCAGGGGTACGGCGAAGACGGCCAGATAGAGCACGATCTACCTTTCTATCAACGGCGAAAAAGGGCAACCCCCAAGGTCGCCCTCATTCTAGGGTGCTCAGGTTCTTCTGTCAAGGGTTCGGGAAGCGGACCAGTTCCACCCCTGCCTCAGCCAGGAAGTTGCGGGCTAGTTCATCGGGATACTCCCCAGCGTAGATCACCCTCTTTAGGCCCGCATTGATGATCATCTTGGCGCAGGTATTGCAAGGTTGATGGGTGATATAGGTGGTGCCCCCGGCGATGGAGACACCATGTAAGGCTGCCTGGATGATGGCGTTCTGCTCGGCGTGGAGGCTCCTCTGGCAGTGGTCGTCTTCGATGATGCAACCCGCTTCCAGGCAGTGAAGCAACCCCTCCGGAGCGCCGTTATAGCCTGTAGTGAGGATGCGACGCTCTCTGACGATCACCGCCCCCACCGAGGCTCGGGGGCAGGTTGACCTTTGGGCCACTTGCCGGGCTATCTCCATAAAGTATTCATCCCAGGTGGGGCGTATCTTGGCACTCATCTAATCACCCCGTCCCGAACTGCCTGTCCCCCGCGTCTCCCAGTCCGGGGACGATGTAACCCGCTGGGGGGTCTTCTGGCTTCTGGGGCTCGCCCGTCAGGTGGTCGTCGATGGCCGCGATATGGATGTCCACATCCGGGTGGGCCTCGGTGAGCCTTTTCACCCCCTCGGGGGCGGCGATGACACCCACGAATTTAATCCGCTTGGCTCCCCATTTCTTCAAAATATCTACCGTGGCCACCGCCGAGCCTCCGGTGGCTAGCATGGGGTCTAAAATCAAACAGACCTGCACTGTAGGGTGGACGGGGAGTTTACTATAATACTCTACCGGCTCTAGGGTCTCATGATCTCGGTAGAGGCCGATATGCCATACCTCCGCGGAGGGCATCATCTCCCAGATCCCCTCCACCATCCCCAGCCCGGCGCGGAGGATGGGCACTAGCCCGATCTTCTCGGTCAACCGGTACCCCTTGGCTGGGGCCAGAGGGGTGGTGACTTCCACCTCCTTTAGTCCCAGGTCCGCCGTAGCCTCGTAGGCCAAGAGGATCGATATCTCCCTGATCAGTTCCCGGAACTTCTTGGGTTCGGTATTTTTGTCCCGCAGGAGGGTCATCTTATGCTGGATAAGGGGGTGGGTGGACTCTAAAACCGGCATCTTGCCCTCCTTTATTAAAAGGCAGCGGCTTGGTTTCCGCTGCCTTCTCCCCTCACGCTTCCCCGGTGCGCTTGAGGAGCGCCTCCCACCGCCGATCCACCTCGGCTTGTAGTTCCTCTATGATATGTTTATTCTCCTCCTGGAAGAGGTGGCGGAAGCGGCCTTGGGGCCTCAAGAACTCTTCGATGGGGAGTTTCTCCTTGGGCCGGTAGTTAAGTTTCCACTCTCTCTTCTCTACCTCATAAAGAGGCCAGAAGCAGGTATCCACCGCCAGGCGCGACATCTCCAGGGTCGTATCGGTGGGGTGGCGCCAGCCTCGGTTGCAGGAGGAGAGGACGTTGATAAAGGCCGGCCCATCGGCCCCCACCCCTTTCCGCACCTTTTGCATCAGATCCCTAAACCGGTGGGGAGAGGCCTGGGCGACATAGGGGATACCGTGAGCGGCCACAATGGCGGTGAGGTCCTTGCGATGTTGGGGCTTGCCAGGGATAACCTTCCCCGCTGGCGAGGTGGTGGTCCAAGCGCCATAGGGAGTAGCCCCAGACCGTTGGATCCCGGTGTTCATGTAAGCCTGGTTATCGTAGCAGATGTAGAGAAGCCTGTGCCCCCGCTCCAAGACCCCCGAGAGGGCCTGGATGCCGATATCATAGGTGCCCCCATCCCCGGCAAAGGCCACGAACTTCATATCCCGCTCTTTCATCTTTCCCTGTTTCACCAAGGAGCGGTACATGGTCTCTATGCCGCTCAGGGTGGAAGCGGCGTTCTCGAAGGCGTTATGGATCCAGGGGATCCGCCAGGCGGTATAGGGGTAGATGGTGGTGCCCACCTCTAGGCAACCGGTGGCCGCAGCCACGATCACCGGTTCATCGATAGCCAAAAGCACCTGGCGAACGATGATGGGAGCGGCACACCCCGCGCAGAGGCGATGGCCGGGAGCCAGCCGTTCCTCTTTCTTGGAAAGTTCCTTCAACTTAAGCGCTGTAGCCATCTTCTTCTCCTCTAAATCTTAGGCCGCGGTAACGACTTCTTGTTTGCCTTCCCTCACGCCCAGCCAGTTAACTAGACGTTCGATCTCGCCGGTTTCGGCGATCTGCAAAAGATCGCGGAAGACGCTTTCGATCTGATCAGGGGTGGTATCCCGGCCGCCGAGGCCGAAGATGTAATCCACCACTTTAGTCCTCACGCCGTGAGCCTGGAAGGCGGCACAGATCTCCATGAAGAGCGGCCCGCCCAAAGCGCCGAAGGAGTCGGAGCGGTCCATCACTCCTACCACGGCCTTATCTCTTAAGGATGCTACTATCTCTTGGCTGGGGAAGGGCCGGAAGCAGCGAGGTTTCAGGAGGCCCGCTTTTATCCCCCGACCCCGCAGATCGTCCACCACGCCTCTGGCCGTTCCGGCCGTGGAGGAGAGGACCACTACTGCTACCTCTGCATCGTCCAACTTGTACCCTTCTAACAGCCCATAGGGGCGGCCGAAGGTCTTGCCGAACTCCTCCCCCACCTCTATCACTGCCTCTTTGGCCCGCTCTATAGCCTCCGCTTGCTGTCTCTTGTGCTCCATATAGAAGTCGTAGAAGTCCAAGGGGCCGTAGGTGACCGGGTTATCGATGTCTAAGAGGGGGTAGGTCGGTCGGAAAGGGCCGATGAAACGCTTGACGGCTTCGTCCTCCTCTATCTCCACCCTCTCCACTGCGTGGCTAGTGATGAAGCCGTCCGACATCACCATCACCGGGAGACGTACCTCCTCTCTCTCGGCGATCTGCACTGCCTGGATGGTGTTGTCGTAGGCCTCCTGCGCGTTCTCGGAGAAGAGTTGTATCCAGCCCGCATCTCGAGCCCCCATGGAGTCGGAGTGATCACAATGGATGTTGATGGGGGCGGAAAGGGCGCGATTCACGACCGGCATGACGATGGGGAGCCTGGTAGAGGCGGCGACATAGACCACCTCCCACATGAAGGCCAGCCCCGCCGAGGAGGTGGCGGTCATCACCCGGCCGCCGGCCGCCGAAGCGCCGATGCAGGCGCTCATGGCGCTATGTTCGCTCTCTACAGTGATGAACTCCGTATCCACCAACCCATCAGCCACGAACTCAGAGAAGGTTTGAACTATGGAGGTCTGAGGGGTGATGGGATAAGCGGCCACCACATCGGGGTTGATCTGGCGCATCGCTTCTGCGGTGGCCGAGTTGCCGTCCAAAGCCACATATCTGCCCATATCTCCTCCCTATAGAGGGTTATTCTGTAACCATAGTGATCGCCTCGACCGGACAGGCCTGAGCACAGATGCCACAACCTTTGCAATGGTCCAGGTCGAAGCCCTTCATCTTCGTCTCTTCGACGAGGATGGAACAGTCGGGGCAATGGATCCAACAAAATAAGCAGTGGGTGCACTTCTCCAGATCGAGGACCGGGCACTGGGCCCGCCAGCCACCGGTGATATATTCTACCGCGTTGCCCGCCTCGACGATCAGCCCCCCTTCGGGTATCTCCCGCCATCCCGCTTCCAGATCGACCACCTTATCCCTCCCTTACCTCGCGATAGGCCCGCTCGATGGCCTCCACGTTCTGTTCCGCTACGCGAGAGCCGAACTTATAGCCAAACCTCTCGCGAGTCTTCTCTATCAGATCCTCCAGGGCTACGAAGCCCGTAGCCTTAACCAGGGCACCCAGCATGGGGGTGTTGGTGATCTCCCGACCCAAAGTATCCATGGCGATGCGGGTAGCGTTGACGGTGAAGACCTTTCCCCTCTTGAACCCCAACCGCTCTCGGATCTTGGCGGGGGGTTCTTCTGTATTTACGATGAGGATACTCTCTTCCTTTAACCCTTCGGCGACGTTCACGCTGCCTATGAGAGTGGGGTCAAGAACCAGGACCACATCCGGTTCTTGGATCTGGGAATGGATGTCGATGGGCTCCCTGCTCAGGCGAGTGAAGGCCCGCACTGGGGCCCCGGCCCGCTCTGGGCCGTAGTCCGGAAAGGCTTGGAAATATTGACCGCTGTCCAAGGCCAGGTCAGCCAGCATCTTGCCGGCGGTGACTACACCTTGGCCCCCGCGGCCATGCCAGCGGATCTCCGTTAACTCGGCCATCTATCCTCCTTTAGGCGTAAAAAAAGCCCCTTCCATCGGCTTGGGCGGATGTCGTCGTTGAGCGCCCAAAGAGCACACATATATTATAGGGTAAGGGTGCCGAAAAATCAAACGGTGGCTATTAGGGGAGAGCCTTTCTTGCGAGGGATGGATATGCTTTTGGCGCCATCCCTGGGGTAGCCTTGGTGGCGATGGGGAACCGCGCTCCTGAGAGGGGGGCGAGAGGTCATATCCGCCTCTTCTTCTCAACTGCCGTTTTACATTTGAGACATAACGTGGCCTGGGGTATGGCCTTCAGCCGAGCCGGGTCGATCCTTTCTCCGCAGTTCTCGCAGATGCCATAGACTCCCTTTTCCGCTGGGGAGAGGGCGTAGTTCACCGCCTCCAGTTCTCGCTCCAAATGTTGAAGGAGTTTCCCCAGGTATGCCCATGAACTTGGGAAGGCCCGCGCCGGTTCCGATGAAGACGGCATCGAAACCCGAGCCAAGCAGCTCGTCTATGGACCCGGTTCGACCCACGATGAAGTTGGTGCGGATCTCGACGCCCAAGCGGACCAGGACCTCGATTTCCCTCTGGACCGTTGCCTTGGGAAGCCGAAACTCGGGAATGCCGTATACCAGGAC
>JAUVHF010000013.1 GCA_030593425.1 Anaerolineales bacterium | reverse complement strand
ACTCGACCTGCATTGCCACCAGAAGCCCCATGCGGGCTCTTCAACTCTTTGCAGAGACTACGCTAACCTTTCCCTACCCTTTCTGGGAGCCCATCAGTTAGTGAACGCTACCACCGTCGTGGCTACCGTGGCCGAACTGGCGAGGCAAGGGGTATCCCTCTCTCCCCAGAATGTAGCAGAGGGGTTAAAGACCACCTCCTGGCCGGGGCGACTGCAGGTGCTTAACGAAGAGCCCCTGCTAGTGGTAGATGGAGCCCACAACCTGGAATCGACCGAAGCCTTGGCTCAAGCCCTTAAAGAGTACTTCGGTTTCCAGCGACTGATCCTGGTCTTCGGCGCCTTGCAGGGCCATGACTTCAAAGTCATGTTAAGAGAACTCTTGCCACTGGCAGATCGAGTTTTCGTGACCCGGTCTCTTCACCCCCGGGCTATCGACGCCCAGACCCTGGCTCAGCAAGTCAAGGCCCTGGGCCGCCGTTGCCAGATAGAACCCCAGGTGGATGAGGCCCTCTGGAAGGCTCTGAGCCAGGCTGAGGAAGCCGACCTGGTGTGCGCTACCGGCTCCCTCTCCGTAGCGGCCGAGGCCCGAGCGGCCTGGCTGGAAAGCCAGGGGGTAAGTTTCCAGCGGGACCCGCCCCCGACCTGGCAAGTGTCGGGACAGGCCCCGGCCTGATCCGGGGCTTAGCAAGAATTCTTTAAGGAGGGGTCAATGTATTACGTATCTGTTCGTCGCCATTTCAATTCCGCTCATGGTCTGCGGGGCGATGAGGGAAAATGTGAGAAGTTCCACGGCCATCGCTTTGAGGTGGTGGCTCGTGTGGCTGCTAGCCAACTAGACCGCTTAGGGATGGCCTATGATTTCAGAGTCCTGAAGAAGGATTTAGAACCCATCATAGACCGGCTCGATCATACCAACCTCAACGAGACCCCCCCCTTCGATGAGATCAACCCCAGTTCCGAGAACATCGCCCGCTTCATCTACGATGAACTCAAAAAGAGCCTCAAAGTGCGCTTGGAGTCAGTCGAGGTCTGGGAGTCGCCAGACGCCTGGGTCACCTATGAGGAAGGATAGAAGCCTTCAGCAGAGGATCAGAAGTGGACGATTTCCTGGTCACGGGACAAACTATCAAGGCCCTGGCCATGGTGGAGAAGATGCAAGGGGACTGAAATGAGCCTCTCCCCAAGGCTAGTTACTTATCCACCCGGCCAGCATCTTCAAGAGGTTTTCCAGCCTCTTGGGCCATGCTCCATCCTCGAGTGAGAAGGGCATCGTCACCCGATTTCCCTCTTTCCGCGCCTCCTGGGGGAGAACCATCTCCTTCTCCCGGGCCAACTCGATGATGATCCGGCCCTTACCCGTGGATATGGCCTGTACCTCTCCTACCCAGCCCAGGATACGCAGCCGCAGGAGATAGAGAAGGTTCTCCGCCGCTTCCGGGAGGGAACCAAAGCGATCCTGAAGTTCCTCCCTCATCTCCTCCACTTCACGCAGGGTGGTGAACCCTGCCAACCGACGGTAGAGGCCTAGCCGCAGGCTCTCATCCTCAACATACCCTTCAGGAAGGCGAGCCTCCAAAGGCAGATCTATGGAAGGCCACAAAAGGGGAGCGGTCGAGGGCTCAAGGCTCCTCTTCACCAAGGCCCCCTCCTCGATCTCTCGCCCTTCCTTTCCCATCCCTCGGGATCCCTGTGGGACGGGATCCTTTATGGATAAGGCCTGCACCGCCTGGGCCAGAAGCCGACAGTAGAGATCGAAACCGACCGCGCTGATGTGTCCATGCTGCCTGCTTCCTAGAATATCTCCCGCTCCCCTGATCTCCAAGTCTCTCAGGGCAATCCCGAACCCCGAACCCAACTCGCTAGCCTCCTGGATAGTCTGAAGTCTCCGCCTCGCCTCCTCGCTAAGGTAGCCTTCGTCATATAGAAGATAGGCGTAGGCACGGGAGGAACTCCTGCCCACCCGGCCCCGCAACTGGTAGAGTTGGGCCAGCCCAAACCTATCAGCCCGGTTGACGATAAGGGTATTTACGTTGGGGATATCTATGCCGTTCTCGATGATGGAGGTACAGACCAAGATGTCGTACTGACCATCGGCGAACTCCAGCATGGTGCGAGCCAGTTCTCCCTCATCCATCTGTCCGTGGGCGATGGCTAGGCTAGCCTCTGGCACGATCCTCCCCAGCCGTTTAGCCATCTGGCGAATGCCTCGCACGCGGTTGTGAACAAAATAGATCTGTCCCCCTCGATCCAACTCCCTGAGCACAGCCCGCCGGATGAGAGACTCATCGTAAGGAGAGACCTCGGTCACCACGGGAAGCCTCTCCTCCGGAGGGGTGTCGATGGTGCTCATATCCCGCGCCCCGGTCAAAGACATATGTAGAGTCCTGGGTATAGGGGTAGCGGTCAAGGTCAAGACGTCGACCTCATGGCGCATCTCTTTGAGCCGCTCCTTGTGAGCCACGCCGAACCGCTGCTCCTCATCGATGATCAATAGCCCCAGATCCCGGAAGACTACATCCCGAGAGAGAAGGCGGTGGGTGCCGATGACGATCTCCAGGGTCCCCTCCCTTAGACGACGAAGGATGGCCGCCTGCTCCCGTGGGGAACGGAAGCGGGAGAGCATCTCCACTTCCACCGGGAAAGTCCGTAGACGACGAGTGAAGGTCTGATAATGCTGCTGGGCTAGGACGGTGGTAGGTACCAATACAGCCACCTGCTTCCCATCCATCACTGCCTTAAAGGCGGCTCGCAAAGCCACCTCCGTCTTCCCGTATCCCACATCGCCGCAGATGAGCCGATCCATGGGCTTTGGCTTCTCCATGTCGGCTTTGGTCTCCTCCAGAGCCTTCAGTTGGTCTTCCGTCTCCTCGTAGGGGAAGGAGGCCTCTAGATCCCTTTGCCAAGGGGTATCTGGGGAGAAAGCATGGCCTTCCACCACCTCTCTGAGGGAATAGAGTGCCAGGAGTTCCTGGGCGATATCTTCCACCGCTCGCTTGGCTCGAGCCTTAACGCGAGCCCAATCGGTGGTCCCCAGACGGTCGATACGCGGCGGTCTATCCCGGGCCCCTACGTATCTTGAGAGGCGGTCCGCCTGGTAGGTGGGCACGTAGAGACTGTCCCCCGCCGCATACCCCACGTGCAGATATTCGCTCTCGAAGCCATCGGTGGCCAGGGTGACCAGTCCTTTGAAAACGCCGATGCCATGGTCGATATGCACCACATAGTCGCCCTCCCTCACATCAGCGAAGAAACTCTCCCTTGCCCAAGGCCTGGGCCGGGCAGGACGACGGGGCTTCGGCTTCGCCCAGCCGAAGATCTCGGCATCGGTAAGGAGGACTAGATGGCCCTTAATCTGCCAGCCTCGACTGAAGCCCCCTTGAACCAGAACCAACGCTTCTGGAGGAGGCATTTCTGTCACCCCCTCGCTAGGAACCAAGGGGGTTCCCCACTCGCTATATATCTCCGCTAAGCGGGAGGCCTGTCGCGAAACCAGGATCACACGCCTTTTTTGCTCCAACGTATCGATTACCAGTTCCTCCAGAAGCCCCCCGTAGGAAGGGGAAGGAGCGAAAGAGGAAGTGAGTTCTGACTCCTCCCCAAGGCGAAATTCCAAAGAGGGGCACAATAGGCGTTCTTGAATCTCCTCTTTAGTGAAGCAGGGCGACTCCATCCAGGCTGGCAGTTCTCCCCTCGCCTCCAGAGCCTGGCGGAGATCCTCCATCTCGTCTTCCAAGTCGGATAGGGCCCGCTCGATCCCCAAAGGGTCATCTAAGATGATAAGCGCCTGGGTGAGATGATCGAGGAGGCTTCCCGGCTGCTCATAAAGAAGGGGGAGATAAAACTCTAGACGAGGAAAGACCTCGCCCCGGGAGAGAGTGGCCAGTTCTTGGCTCCACTCCTCTGCCGCTTGGGGGTTAAAGGAAGAAAGGTCATACCCTCGCAGCCGACCGCCATCCCCAGGCAAGGCTTCTCGAGCCACAGTTATAGTAACCGAGGAGGGGCGGCGCCTTGAGCGTTGGGTAGCCGGATCGAAGGTGCGCAGAGATTCGATCTCCTCCCCCGAAAACTCTATCCGCACCGGTTCGACGCTGCCCGGAGGGAAGATGTCGATTATCCCCCCTCGGACGCTGAAGGTTCCCGGCTCCTCAACGATGCTTACCGGCTTATAGGCCAAACGGAGCCAGGAGGAAAGGAGCCTCTCTCTAGATACCTCTTGCCCTAGGCTGAGCCGGTGCACGCCGTTAAGAAAAGCATATCGCGGGATCGTCTTTTGGGCTAACCCCCGAGCCGTGGTTACGAGAACGGGAGCGCAACCCTCACCCCAACCCCCATCGCTTACCATTGCGGCCAAAGCCTCCAGCCGCTCCTGGATCGTCTCCCTATCCCAAGGGATCCTCTCATAAGGGAGAACATCGGGCTCCCTGAAGAGGTAGATCCCAGGCTCAGGGGACCAAACTCGAAGTTGATCGTAGAACTCCTGAGCCCGATCTCGCCGAGGGGCAACTACCAGAAGGGGAACCGCAAGGTGTCTCCTGAGAGCGGCGATGAAATAAGGGCGGGCCGCCTCAGGGATGGCCAGAGGAGAAAGGAGTTTCCCCTCAACCAAACTGCGCAAGAAGTGGCTATAGCCCGGCAACCTATCGACCAAAGATAGAAGGCCCGATAGTTTCAACTCTCCTCCCGGTTGAACCGTTCCCTGGCCTTCGAGAGCCCTTCCCTAATTATGCACTCCACGGCATCGGCGATCCTGTCGTAACTCTTTTCCATGATAACCCGCTCCTCCGCGGTGAAGGGGCTCAAAACGTACTCTTGGGGGTCCTCCTCTTTTCGCCCTATCCCCACCCGCAGCCGAGGGATCTCCGGGCCAAGAAGATCGATGATGGAGACCATCCCCTTATGTCCCCCGGCGCCACCCTGCTCCCGAATCCGGATCCTGCCCCGGGGGAGATCCAGATCGTCGTAGACGATGAGAAGGCGATCTAAGGGCAGCCCGTAACCCCTAAGCAGAGGGGCCACCACATCGCCACTTCTGTTCACATAGGTGAGGGGCTTCAAGAGAGCCACCCGGTGACCTTCTATCTCCCCTCCAGCCAGAAGGCCCTGCAGCCGCGCCTTCCGGAACGATAGATGGTGGCGCCTCGCTAGATGATCCAACGCCTGGAAGCCCACGTTATGACGGGTAGCAGCGTACCGCTCTCCGGGGTTTCCCAACCCTACGATGAGCCACTGGGGCCTTTTGAAGAGTAGCCTTCGTAACCTCTCCATCTATGCTCAACACCTCTAGGGGCTAGCCCGGACGACCAGCCCCTACAAGATCACTTATCTTCCTAACCCCAAAAGAAGGTCAGATGAGACGCTTTATCAGATTCACGATGATTAGGAACGCGAAGAGGGCACCAGCCACCAAAGCCCCGAAGAGGACAGAGTTGAAGACGATGCCCATATCGGGGAGGGTTATACTGGACGGCACTTCCGGCAGGGAGGTCCGAGTAGCCACCAGGCTCGGTGTGGGAGTGAAACGAACCACTGTAGGCTGGACGACCACCACCGTAGGGGTGATTAGCACCACCGTGGGCGTAGGGGTGGGGGTCTCGGTAGGGGTAGGGGTAACGGTCGGCTCGGCGTTGACCACCACCACCTGACGAAGAGGCGTCTGTTCGTAGTTACCGTCCGGATAGACCACCGTCAGGCGCAGATTGTACGTCCCATCGGGGACGGTGGCCGTATCCCAGGTGCCTAGTAACCCCTCCCTCACCTCCCGCTCGGCGTATATGACCACCACCCAGGCCTCAGGCACGCTCAGGGGGGCGTACTCCACCTTATAGAACCAGAAGTTGCCACCCAGATAGGCGCTCCCCCTGATCTCTATCGTGCCTCTCAATCGAGCGTTGGCTACGGGAGAGGTGATCTCCCAAGTAGGCTCTTGCGGGAGCAGATAAACAGGAGGCGCTGCCTGCAACAGCATAGTCGATTGGACGAACAGGAGCAAGAGAAGCAGAGGTACGGATAACGACTTTCTCATATTTGAAAGTTTAACATAGAAGGCGTGTTGGAGCAACCTCGAGAAGGGCTGTGTCCATCTTTGCACATCCCCAGCCCACTACGCCTCCCACTTCTTGATCAGTAGGCTGCCGTTCTGGCCGCCGAAACCAAAGGCGTTGATCAACCCCACATCTACACGGGCTGGCCGAGCCAGATGGGGGACATAATCCAGGTCGCACTCCGGATCGGGGGTCTCCAAATTTATGGTGGGCGGAAGGAGGCTATCCTCCATGGCCTTCACCGTAGCGATGATAGAGATAGAACCCGCGGCTCCCAAGATATGGCCCACCATCGATTTGTTGGAACTGATGGGCACACCATAAGCACCCTGGCCAAAGACCGCCTTTATCGCCTTGGTCTCCGAGACATCGTTTAGAACCGTGCCTGTGCCATGGCTGGCGATATAATCGACCTCAGAGGAGCTCATTCCCGCCCCCTGGATGGCTAGGCTCATCGCCCGCGCCGCCCCATCTCCATCGGGATCCGGAGCAGCGATATGGTAGGCGTCCGCCGTGAAACCGTAGCCCAAAACCTCGGCATAGATACGTGCCCCTCGCTTGGCGGCGTGCTCTAGAGTCTCCAACACCAGGACCGCCGCCCCTTCCCCCATCACCGTCCCATCGCGCTGAGCGTCGAAGGGACGGCAGGCTTTCTCTGGCTCCTCGTTTCGCGTGGAGAGGGCGCCTATCCTGCTGAAGGCCACGATGACTAGGGGAGTCATGGTCGATTCGGAGCCGCCGGCGATCATCACCTCCACATCGCCCCGCTGCAGCCGCCGAGTGGCCTCCCCCACAGCCACTACGCCCGTGGCGCAAGCCGCCACCGGGGCACTAGCCGGGCCTTTTATCCCCAGGCTGATGGCGACCTGACAAGGGGCCGTGCTGATGAGTATGGAAGGCAAGGCGGTAGGCTTAACCCGGCGGAACCCCTCTTGAGAGAGGATCTGGGCTTGTTCTTCGACCACCCCTACCCCTCCGGCCGCGCTCCCTATCTCCAAGCCGATCTTGGTCGCATCTTCCCTCTCCATATCCAGTCTCGCGTCCTCAAGCGCCATGGCTGCTGAAGCCATGGCTAATTGGATGAAGCGAGACATTCGCCTCGCCTCCTGCCTTGCCATATAATCACGGGGATCGAACCCCTTCACCTCGGCAACGATCTTGGTAGGGTATTTTTCCGCATCGAATAGGGTAACCGGCCCCACCCCAGACCTCCCCGCGGTTAGGCTATCCCAGAAATCGGCCACCGAAAGGCCTATGGGCGTGACCGCTCCCATCCCGGTGATCACCACGCGAGAACCGTTGCTCACCCTTTTCATAGCTCCCTCCCCTAAATTCGCTATCTGATTATAACACGGAGGGAAAAGGAAGGCTACGAAGAGGTGAGAATTGACCATCCTTCACCTCAATGTTATACTTTTCCCAGGTCGATAGATCAACCCTTAGCGTAACCTTATATCCCCTGGGGTGTTTCTATTTTTAGCCTTCCCCAGGGTAACTGGGGAGTTGCGCACTTGTCCGAACAAGAGTTGGTGGAGAGAGCCAAGAAGGATCCGGCGGCCTTTGGCCTTCTCTATGAGAGATATGTAGATCGGATATATCAATACATCTTCTATCGCACTGGAAACCGCCAGGAGGCTGAGGATCTGACAGCCAGGACATTCTTCCGAGCCCTGGACAAGATCGATGGCTATACTTATCGGGGTGTGCCATTTTCCGCCTGGCTCTATCGTATCGCCCACAACCTAGTAGCCAACTGGCACCGAGACCGACGACATCGCCATCTCATCCCTCTAGATGAACTGGTGCTCAAAACCACGGGCCGGCGCGCTCCAGAGCGGCTAGTGGAAAAACACGAAAGGGATCATGCTCTCCGCCAAGCGATCTCTCGGCTGAGCGGGGACCGCCAGCAGCTGCTGATCCTCAAGTTCGCCGAGGGGATGAGCAACGCGGGGATCGGAAAGGTTATGGGACGTAGTGAAGGAGCCATCAAATCGCTTTACCATCGTGCTTTGGTGGCTCTGAGAAAGGATCTCGAATCCCGGGGGTTCTAAGAGATGATCAAAATCGTCACTGACAGCACATGCGACCTGCCCGCCTCGATGATAGAGGAACACGACATCACCGTGGTGCCCATTAACATCCAGTTCGGCATCGAAACCTACTACGAGGGGGTTACCATCGATCCGAGCACCTTCTACAAGATGATCGAGGAGACGGGGATCTTCCCCACTACCTCCCAACCCTCGGTAGGAGAGTTCGCCCAGGTCTATCGCCGCTTGGCCCAGGATGCCGATTCTATCCTATCCATCCATGTAACAGGCAAATTGAGCGGAACCTGCCAATCGGCAGAACTCGCCAAGCAGGAGGTCGTCGACGAGGTAGAGGTCCACATCTTCGACACCCTGGGAGGCTCAGCAGGGATGGGCTTCATGTGCGTTGAGGCCGCACGGCTCATTCAGGCGGGAAGGAGCGTAGAGGACATACTCTCCCGCCTGGAGATCATGAGAGAGAAGGTCAACATCTTTTTGACCATGAACACTCTGGAGTATGTACGCAGGAGCGGTCGGGTAGGAGCCCTCAAGTTCGCCTTCGGCTCCCTCCTCAATATGAAGCCTGTGGTCGTCTTGGAGGAAGGGCTCTTGGAAGCGAAGGAGAACCTACGCTCTCGGAAAAAGGCTCTTACTAGGCTGCTGGAACTGACCGAGGAGGCGGTGGGCACCTCCAAACCTATTAACCTGGCCGTGATCCATGCCGAGGCCCCAGAGGTAGCAGAGGAGATGCTAGAGCGAGCCAAAGGCATCTTCAACTGCCAAGAGGCCTTCTTCACTGACCTGGCCATATCTCTTGCTGTCCAATTCGGCCCCGGAACCGTGGGGCTGGTATCCTATCAGGTATGAGAAAGGGTATGGGAAGATGAATAAGCAGGCCTTGATAGAACTGCTGGCTGCCCTCGCCAATAGATTGAACAGGGGGCACGATGAGGAGAATATCCCATTCGGGCTGGCGGAGGAGGTTAGAAGAGTCCTAAAGCCGGTGAAGCCTGCGGTTTCCTTCCGGAAGGATCTGCGAAGTCGGCTGGAGATGATAGCCCAGAAACGAGTGATCCTCGAGCCCCGGCGCCGACGGTCGTGGGTTTTCTTCTTAGTGGCAGCCGCACTGGGGTCCGCCCTTTCCGCCCTTGGGTTTTTAGCCTACTTCCTCAGTTCCCGCTTGAACCGACGGCCTCAGCCGACCTCCTAAGAGTTGCATGGGGGCGGGAATGATCACCATCAGTGCAAGGTCATCTTAGCCCTTCGCTTAGGACCCGGGGAAGATTCCGCATAACGCTCCAAAAGAACTCTCCGTATCTCATCTTCCCCTGGATGACCGTAATGATCCCCTCCCTGATGACCTTCGAGCCCTTGCACAGCCGATACCCCGAGGCAGAAAGAGGTAATATATCTCGGTCATGAGACGGGCGTAACGGAACTCCCCTCTGATCTGGGTATCGATGAGTTGGGTGTAAGAAGAGAGATCGAGGGCCTCTTCCAAAGCCTCACCTGTCACTTGGGCGGCGAGTTGGGCGCTTCTCATAGCGTAGTAGATCCCCTCCCCCAAGAGGGGGTCCGCCAGGCTGGCCGCATCGCCCACTAAGAGGCCTCTCCCGCGGCTGGTCCAGCACCCACCACTAGACAGTCGTAGATAGCCTTCATCTGAGGGCTCCCAGCACCTCCTCTTGCCGGGCCCACATCCGAACCCTCTTTTTCGGCGTCTCGTCCTCGTACCCCAAAAGGTGTAAGAGGCCGTGCAGGAAGAGAAGATCTATCTCCTGGGCCACGGAATGGCCTCGCTCCTGGGCCTGCGATGCAGCCCGGGGGTAGGAGATGACTATATCCCTCAACTGTGGCTGATCAGGGGGGGAAACGAACCCTTCTACCTCCCCCCCGAAGGCCAAAACATCGGTGGGCTCATCTACCCCTCGGTAACGGCGATTCAACTCTTTTATCCCCTCGTCGTCGGTAATAAATAAGCCCAACTCCAAAGATTGGGCTACTCCCTCCAGAAGAAGGGTTTTCACCGCTAGGTGATGGAGGCGCTCCTCATCGACCTCAACCTCGATCTGAGGGGCTAGTTGAATCGTCAGATCCACCCTCGGCGCTGGCATCTCCGGGTTCCTTCTCTTCTTCAGGATATTTTATGCGGGGATGATAGACGCCCTCCAATGCTTTGATGAACGTCTCCTTGATCTTTTCCAGATCCCGCAGTGTGAGATCACTATCATCCAACTGGCCATCGGAGAGCCGGCGCTCGATGATCCCTCGCACGATCTTCTCCATCTCCTCCGGGGTCGATGGGCTCTCGGCGCGAATGGCGGCCTCCACCCCATCGGCCAGCATGAGTATCGCTGTCTCTTGACTATGAGGCCTGGGACCAGGGTAGCGGAAATCCTCCTCCCGCACCTCTTCCCCCTCTTCCTGAGCCTGGTGGTAGAAATAATTCTGTCGAGTTGTCCCGTGATGCTCGGGGATGAAGTCCAAAATCGCCTGGGGGAGGGCGTATTTTTGGCCTAACTCTAGCCCATCCTTCACATGGGAGATGACGATCTGGGCACTGGTCTTGGAATCGAGCCGCTCATGGACGTTGATCCCCTCTCCTTGATTCTCCACGAAGAAGAAGGGACGCCGTATCTTACCCACATCGTGGTAATAGGCTCCTACCCTGGTCAAGAGAGGATCGGCCCCTATCGCCTCCGCCGCCTGCTCGGCCAGATTGCTCACCATCAGGCTATGATGGTAACTGCCCGGTGCTTTGCGCAAGAGCTCCTGGAGTAGAGGATGGGTGGGCCGGGCAAGTTCCAGCAGTTTGAAGGTAGTGGTGATGCCTAAAAGGTTCCCTAGGGCGTAGAAGGCGGCCAAGGTGAGGCTAGCGGAGAGCCCGCCATTGAGTACCCCTGTTCCCAGAAGGGCGAAGGTGCCCACTAGATCGTGATCCTGCTCTAGAAGGCGAAAGATAAGGACCACACCAGCATTAGCGAGAGCCGCATAGACCCCTGCCCAGAGGAAGGAGTTGAGCCTCTCGATGCGATGGAGGCGCAGGGAGGATACTACCCCTCCCGCGAAACCGAACACCGCTAACTCTAAAGAGCCCCCGATGAAGCCCAATATGAGACTCAAAAGAGCGGTGGTGAGGATAGCCAGATGGACATCCACGAGCGCGGCAAGCAGCATGGAGGTAGCCGCCAGGGGGAAAAGGTAGGCGATAACGACATGCCCGGGCACCATCAGTTTGGCCCCCAGCACCGAGAAGACGAAAAGGAAACCCAAAAGGGAAACCTGACGCCTGTTGTCTAGGAAAGCGGGACGCAAACGATAGATATAGACTACCAAGATGAAGACCATGATCACCACGAATAGAACCTGAGCGGCGATCTCCGGCCACTCGATGGTGACCTGGAGCAGGCCCAGGGCCTCAAGAGCCTCCCAGGCCAAAGGAGTGGTAACGTCCCCCTCTCGAAGGATGATCTCCCCCTCCTCAATAGTCTCTCGAACCGGCTGGATGCTCTCACCAGCGGCGACCTTGGCCTCTTCAGTCTTTTCGGGGTTGAAGAAACTGGTGGGAACGATGAAGTTCTTGCTCCAGGCCTCCACCAGTTCCGCCTCAGTGGGCGAGAGGGCTAGACTTATATAGCCCGCCACCTGCCGTTTCACCTCGGTGACCTGATCACTCCGGATATCTTCCCTCAGGATCTCGTCCAAGACGTTGAGGCTCTCGGCTACCACCTCACCCCATAGATCTTCCTCCAAGGTGACCGTGTTGCTGATCACAGAGGTAGACAATGTAACATCCGGGATGGCACGCACCATCTCCATCTTCTCTTCCAGAGTAGCGTACTCGTCATGCCGAACGGAGTCCACGTAATCGAAGACCTGACGAGCCTGGGCTATCGCTTGCCTAGCGATCTCCGGATTGGCCGGATCATAGACATCCTCCACCGCCTCCTCGGCCTTCTGCCGCTCTTCCTGGGTCTTGATCTCGCTGGTATAGGTGATCTCCCGGGGAGCACGGATATCCTTGGGGCTAACCTCTCCCACCTCTAGATCCACCCTCTGGGGAAGGAACTGGAAGACAAGGATGAAACTGGTCACCAGGACCAGGATGAACCCCAAAAGGGCAACCCTCAACATTCTGGATCGCGTTACGCCCGCCTTTGCACCCTCCGCCATCTGGCTCTCCAAATTAAGGAATAAGCGCCTCTATCGGCGCTCTATGTCAAAGAAGCCCCCACTGGACTAGTCGCCTCCGCTTAGGATCTCGCGCACCACCCGACTCACAACCCCTCCCTCAGCCCTCCCCTTCACCCGGGGCATCAGCGCCCCCATGACTCGGCCCACCTGAGAGATATCGCTGGCTCCCAAGTCCTGGATCACCTCCTGAGCCAAGGCCTCTAGCTCCTCCCCAGAGAGTTGAGCCGGAAGATAACCCATTATTATGGCCAGTTCTGCCTCCTCCTGGGCTACCAGGTCCTCTCGTTTTGCCTTCCCAAATTCCGTGATGGCATCGCGGCGCCGCTTAGCCTCGGAGGCCACCACCTGCAAAATATCATCCTCACTCAATTCTTTCCGCGGTGGGCCTTCGCCTGCCTTGGCTTCTTTCTCAGAGGGTATCTCCGCCTTATGGATGGCGTCCAAGAGCAAGCGAAGGGTGGTCTTCCTCCGCTCATCCTTGGCTCTCATAGCCTCTTTCAAGTCTTCCGTCAAACGCTCTTTGAGGGTCATATGCCCCTTTCGCCATTGCACTGCAAGAATTATACGCTAGAGAGAGACCTTTGTAAAGGCCCCCTCTCTCCTGCTTGGTAACTTCTCTTACTAATGGTGTTGCTCCGCCAACTGCAGCGGAGGCAGGCTGCTCACCCCGGCGGCCACCGCATGGGTCGGCCCCCTAGAAGATGAAAATGGAGGTGGTCTATCGACTGCCCGGCGTCCGGCCCGCAGTTTATCACTAACCGATAGCCTCTGGGGGCGATCCCTTCCGCCTGGGCCAAATCGTTGGCCACGCAAACCGCCTTCCAGATCAGCCGGGCATGCTCGGCACAGACAGAGGCCACGTTGGGGATATGCTCATTGGGGACGATTAATATATGGGTAGGGGCCTGGGGGTGCTTGTCCCGAAAGGCGGTGATCGCCTCATCCTGGTAGACGATCTCGCGGGGCGCCTCCCCAGCCACAATAGCACAGAATTCACACTTCATCTTCTCCCTCCGACATGAAAGACCTTGGCCAAGCCTACAACTTATACCCGATTTTCCGCAGGAACCCCTTCCTCTCCTCCACATCCTCGGGGGTCTCTACCCCCGCCGACCGTGCGCCGTCTATCACCCCCAATATCCCCCGCCCCTGCTCCGTCTCCGCTACCACCACCTGGACGTTATTAGCCGTGGCACAGAAGATAGTGCACACTTCTGGCACCCTCTTTATGGCGCTCAGCACATTGATGGGATAGGCTTCCCGGACGAGGACTATGAAAGCGTGGCCCGCGGCCAGGGCCAGGGCGTTCCTCTGCGCTAACTCGACCAACTCTTCATCATTCCCGCTAGCCCGCACAAGGCAAGGCCCCGACGATTCGCAGAAGGCCAGGCCAAACTTCACCTCAGGAACGGAGTTGACCATCGCCTCGTGGATATCCTCCACCGTCTTGATGAAGTGGGATTGCCCCAGGATGAGGTTCACCTCGGCAGGCTTCTCCAACTCCACCAGCGAAAATTCCATTTTTGCTGCCATGATAGCCCTCCTTCTCAAGGCTTAAGCTCGAGCCCCTCCTTACGAAGCATATCCGAGGCGATGATGAACCTTTGTATCTCGTTTGTGCCCTCATAGATGCGGGTGATACGGGCATCCCGGTACATCCTCTCGATGGGGAGGTCTCGCACGTAGCCCGCTCCTCCATGGATTTGCACCGCCTTGTTGGTAGCCCGATACGCCACCTCCGAGGCGAAGAGTTTAGTCATAGCCGCCTCCCGCCGGAAGAGCTGGTCTTGATCTGCCATCCAGGCGGTGCGGTAAACGAGGAAGCGGAGGGCCTCGATCTCGGTGGCCATGTCAGCGATCATCCATTGGATAGCCTGCTTCTCCGCGATAGGCCCCCCAAACTGCTCTCGGGTCTGAGCGAACTCGATGCTCGCTTCTAGTGCCCCCTCCGCGGCTCCCAAGGAGATGGCCCCTATCCCCAACCGCCCATAGTCCAAAGTCTGGAGGGCTATAGCCAGCCCTTTCCCTTCCTCCCCACCCAGGATATTCTCCTCGGGCACCGGACAATCGTCAAAGAACAACTGGTTGGTAGGGCAGCCCCTTATCCCCATCTTCCTCTCCCGACGACCCACCTTGAAGCCAGGCATCCCCCCCTCCACTATGAAGGCGGTGATGCCCCGCGCTCCGGCCTCCGGGTCCGTCTTAGCGAAGACGGTAAATATATCGGCTATCTCGGCGTTGGTGATCCAGATTTTGCTACCCCGCAGGAGGTAATATCCATCCTTTTTCACCGCCATGGTCTCCACCTTGGTCGCATCGGAGCCCACCCCCGGTTCCGTCAGACAGAAAGAGCCGATCTTCCACCCTCTAGCCAAAGGGGTCAGATATTCCTTCTTTTGCTCTTCGGTGCCCCCCAGATAGATAACGTTGGCCGCCACACCGGTATGGACAGCCACGATACTGGCCGTGGCTAGGCAGGCCTTGCCCAACTCTTCCAAGAGCAGGCAGTAGCCCAGGACTCCAACCCCTGCCCCCCCATACTCCGGGGGAAAAGGCAAACCCAAAAGTTCCATCTCCGCCATCTTCCTGAGGGTTTCGGTAGGGGTCCTCTCTTCCCGGTCGATGGCGTCGGCCAAGGGCCTCACCTCATTCTGAGCGAAATCCCGGAAGAGTTCCTGGAACATCTGCTCTTCTTCAGTGAGAGCAAAATCCATTGGACACCTCCTACTCGAAGCCTGAGCCCAGACACCGCCCTAAAAGCCGAATTCATCCGCGCGCCATGGCTACCAGCCCTGCCCTCCGCTTTTGGTCTCGGATGTAGGCGACAACTGTGGACAAGGATGACGCATCATGCTCTACATACTGGTAGCCCCTCGTCCAGAAGTAGATGGCCTCTTTTTTTCTCATAACAGCCCTATAGTGAATTCTAGGGCTAAGCCGATTTTATTCGCGCGCACGCTATGAAAGAAGCTCGCACCGGCTCACAATCAACTACCGATCCACAAACTTGGGCTGCCGCTTCTCCAAGAAGGCAGCGAGTCCCTCCTTCGCATCCTCAGTGCCCGCTAGACTGACCATCTTCTCGACCTCGAGCTCCAGCCCCTCCTCTAGGCTGGTCTCCATCCCCTCATTCACTGCTTCCAGGGCCGCGGTGAGGGCCAACTTGCCAAAGGTGGCGATCTTCTTGGCCAAGCCCGTGGCCGTGCGGACCACCTCATTGGCGGGAACCGCCTTGTTCACCAGGCCGATATTGGCCGCCTCAGCGCCAGAGATACGGGCCCCGGTGAGGATCAACTCCAAAGCCTTCCCCTTCCCCACGATGCGAGGGAGGCGTTGGGTCCCCCCAAAGCCAGGGATGACCCCCAGGTTGATCTCTGGCTGGCCTAATTGCGCCCGGTTGTTGCAGATGCGCATATGGCAGGCCATGACCAACTCCAGCCCCCCACCCAGGCAGTAGCCATTAATGGCCGCGATGATCGGCTTCTTGGCCCCTTCGATCTTCTTCGTGAGAGCCTGCCCCGTCCCCATAAACTCCCGACCTTCCTCGGGGCTCTTGATACTGGCGAGCTCGTTTATGTCCGCCCCAGCGATGAAGGCGTACTGGCCGCCCCCGGTGATGACGATGACCTTGACCTCATCGTTGGCCAGGAGTTCATCCAAGGCGTCATTCAACTCGGTCATCGTCGCCGTGTTGAGAACGTTCATGGGTGGATAGTCTAAGGTGAGGAGAGCCACCCGGTCCTCGATGGAGATTTTCACATACTGTCTTTGGGCCATGTTTTGTCCTTTCTATGGTTTCTTAAACGAACGCCGCTGTGTCTCACGGATAGGAAAGCATACACGACGCCCACTACCAGGTGCTCGTCTTCCTTTGCATCTCCGGGCTCGCTACCTCATCCCGCGTGCTCCAGGAAGCCCTTCCCCGTCTTCACGCCCAGGTGATTCGCTTTCGCCTTGAGGCGCAGGAGCCGGGCCGGCCGGAACCTTTCTCCAAATTGAGCTTCGAACTCCTCCAACTGAGCCAACACCTTATCCAGCCCCATCTCATCGGCGATGGCCAAGGGGCCCATGGGGGTAGTCCCCTTCTTCATCCCCGTGCCGGCCATCATGGCCATATCGATATCCGTAGGGGAGGCGATATTCTCCTGGAGGCACAAGGCTGCCTCATTAATGAGGGGCAAGAAGCACCTTTCCACGCTAAAAGGGGTCCCTTTTATCCCCGTCTCCTCTTGGATCTGGGCGATCATCTCCTTCACCGGTCCGTCTGTCTCCGTCCCGTAGCCATAGAATCCAGCCCCAACCTTCTCGCCGACGCGCCCGGCCCCATATAGCCTCTCGAATAGCGCGGCGGGCTTCCCCCTCTCACCATATTCCGAGTAGAGGTACTTACCCACATCGTAGCAGATGTCCAGCCCCAGCATATCCATCAGAGTGAAGGGGCCCATGGGCATCCCGAACTCGACGATGGCCTCGTCTATCTCTGTGGCTGTTGCCGCTCCCTCCTGGAGGCAATAGGTTGCCTCGTTGAGGTAAGGCATGAGGAGGCGGTTGACCAGGAAACCGGGGCATTCCTGGACAACGACGGGTATCTTACGCAACGACTCAGCGAACGCCACCACACTGTCTATGGTGTCCTGGTCGGTGTCCAGCCCGGGGATGACCTCCACCAGTTTCATCACGTGGGCGGGGTTGAAGAAATGCATCCCTATCACCTTCTCCGGCCTCTTGGTGGCGGCCCCCATCTCGGAGATGGAGAGGGCTGAACTATTGGAAGCGAATATCGTCCCCTCTGGGCAGACCTCTTCCAACTCCTGGAAGACCCGTTTTTTGAGTTCGATATCCTCGGGCACAGCCTCGATAACGATATCCACATCGGAGAAGGGGTCATAAGAGGTGGTCCCCTCCACCAGGTCCAGTTTCTCCGCCATGGTAGTGGGACTCATCTTCCCCTTATCCACCCTACGCTGATAGATGGCCCGTATCTTCTCCAAGCCCCGATCCACCAACTCTTGATCGATATCTTTCAGCACTACCGGCAAGCCGGAGTAGGTTATCACCTGGGCGATCTCGGCCCCCATCGCCCCGGCGCCCAAGACGCCCGCTTTGAAGATATACATGCTATTTCTACCTCCTCGTTTTCTATTGTCTCAGCAAGTTGTTTCGCCTGCTTCGCGCTCTTTTCGCATCCTTCGCGTTTCAAATCACCACCCTTTCCACCTCTCGCGTCTCCCTCACCACCTTCGTCATGCCGGTGATCTCTAGGAGGGGAAAGATCACCGCTAGGATCAAGCCCGGAATCCAGGAGAGAAGACCGAGGATGGTCTGGAGGGTCATGAATGTGCCGACGGCCACGACCACCGGTATCACTCGCTCGTAAGGCTCTATCATCTCCTCTAACGGCCCCATCCACATCTCCTCAAACCCTTCTTCCATCTCCGCCAAAACCCTTTCCTTCTCCTGGGGTGTGAGATCGGTCCGCGCTTCGATAGCCTCCCACATAGGTACTACGGTCATCTTGGTCATCATCTCTTTGAAAGTAGGAGGAAACGTGAAGCCTTCCCTGTCGATATGAGCCGCATAGCCCAGATATAGGCTTCCACAGGCTACTAAGGCTAGCGCCATGAACAAGAGAGAAAGACCCCGGGAGACAGGCTCCACGGAGAACCTCAAGCGGTCGTTCAGTTCTTTAGTCACGCCTCTCGCATAAAGCAAGGAGGCGAGGAAGTAGACCAACCCAAATAAGGCTGGGCCTATCCCCACGTCCCAACCAAGAACCACCGCCAAGGCAGAGAAGGCGAAAGCCACCATAGCCACCCAAAGGGGCTTCAGAAGAGCCGCCACTAGCCCAGCGGTCACAGCCACTACCACAATAGCCAGAAGCAACCATGAAACCAGTTTCAGGATCTCCCTTCCCGGCTGGAAGAA
>JAUVHF010000197.1 GCA_030593425.1 Anaerolineales bacterium | reverse complement strand
TGGGACGAGAGCCTTCTACGCAATTTAGTCCAGGTGCTCACCAGGTGGATCCAAGGTGGGGATAGCCGACCGAATATCTGGGCCTCTTTCAACGCCTCTAGAAAACCGTCTCGGCCGTTGAAATTCGACATCTCCAGATAGGCCCGGCCTATCTCGTAGGCGGTGTGGGCGTCGCTCCCCGCGGTGATGGGTAGCCCCTGGGCTTGAGCCAAAGCCTGGGCCTTGCGGTTGTCGCTGGGAAAAGTAACCCGGGAGTTGAAGCCCTCTAGGAAGTCGAGTTCGTCTAGGATATCGAGGAGGGCTACCTGACGCATGGCCGAGCGGCGCAGCCGATCCAGGGGGTGAGACACCCCGACCAAGCCTCCCTGCTCTCTGATGCGAGCCATAGCCTCCTCCGGCATGAGCCCTCCTGGTATCTCCTCCTTCAGGAAGAGGCCTAATATCTCCCCCTTCGTGGTATCGATCTCCTCTCCCACGATTACTAAGAAAGGGGCTATCTCTTTGAGAGCCAGGGCGCCGGCGATGGTGTTATGGTCGGTGATGGCTACCCCATCCAAACCCCGCTGTTCACAACTCTCCATGATAGTCTCCAGGGAGAGGGTGGCATCTTTCGAGTAGCAGGTGTGGACATGCATATCAACTTTCATAACCTAGCCCTTGGAAGAACCGTTTTCGGAAGAGGAAAAGGGCCACCAGGCCCAGGGTGGCTCCGAACCAGAGGGTGGAGAGCCGGATGAGGAGAGAGGCAGCCACAGAGAGACTTCTACTCGCCCCGGTGAGAAAGAGGGTCAACCCCGCAAGGCTGGCATCGGCCACCCCCAAGCCACCAGGCAATAAGGAGACAGCCCCTAGGATGGCGGAAGAGGCGAAGATGAAAGAGGCTTGCAAAAGAAGGGAGGGGGTCTCAGGGAAGCCCAGTCCCGCCAGGACTAGATAGAAGGCCACACATTCGCTGCCCCAGGCGAGGGTACTGAGGATCACGGCCCATAGCAGGTTTCGAGGGGTTAGAAGCGCGTAGGCGCTCTCGTAGAGGTTGTCCAGTTCTCGCGCTAAGCGGGAGATGAGGGGCAACCCTTGGCCCCATCTCAAGAGGCGTAAGGCCAGGGGTCGATACTCGACCACGACCACCAAGACTAAAAGCAGGAGGGCCACGATAAAGATGACCTCCTGGCCCAGGCGATATACTACTAGCCCTGCTGTAGCTAAGAGCACCATAGCCATTCCATCAGTGAGTCGCTCGGCCACTACCACGGGAGCCGACTGGCTCATAGGGGTATCGCTCACCTGCGCGAGGAGATAAGACTTGAGGAATTCACCTATCTTGCCGGGGGTGAGCACCATAGTGAAGCCCGAGGCGAAGATAGCCGCGCTATCCAGCCTTTCCACCTTAGCCCCTATCTGGCGCAAGTAGAATTCCCATTTTGCAAAGCGCAAGGCGTAATTTAAGAGAGTGAGCCCTATGACCAGGGGAAGGTAGTCCCAACGAAAGCGGGCCAAATTCTCTCTCAGGCGAGTCACATCTGCAAAGGCCACCAAGAGGACGATGACCGTGAAACCCAGGAGGAGGCCTAGGGCGATCTGGGATCGCAGCCTTTCTATAATCGGCATCCTCTCTGATCGAGCCTCCCTATTTGTGGAAGGAGCAGCGGGGGGCTGATCCTTTCCTCATCAGGCAAGGGGGGTTCCCCAGTGGGGTCGCTACCAACCAACAGGCTTTTCCTTTACTCGCTCTCTCGTGGGCTCCAGTTGGCCCCCGTACCGTTCCCGGAAGAGCACTCCCCATTCCGTCTCCTCCAGCATCGTTTTGGCGCGTTTTTTTCCGTAGAGGGGATACCAGTAAGCGTTATGGTAGAGGTTAGAGGCCAGATAAGCCCAGGGCACCAAAGGTGAGCGGGTGAGGAGTTTCTCAAAAGGTTTCAGGATGCCATGATATATCATCTTCTGGCCCCGGCTGGCGAAGGTCTCCCCCATGGAGAAACGCCAATTCTCCTCTGCTGCATCCCCATCACCCACGATCTCGATCTGGCGGGGATCGCCGATCCCCAAGCCCTTCTCGTGGGCTAGGCGGATGAACTTCAAAGAGAGAGGGTCGAAGCCCATTATTTTGGCCGCCACGGCGTCGATAGCCACTTGGTCGGCGCTGGCCAGGATCACATCCTTCACCTGAGGACGCATAGCGCGGGGCCCAGGCCCATCTCCAGCGAAGGTGCCATCTATGACGGCAAAAAGCCCGGTGTGGATATCCTGCTGGATGGTGAGAAGGTCTACCAGTGTCTCGTGGATCACGCTATGGGTCCAGTGGCGCCGCTCGCTCAGGAGCCCACCGAAGGCGTTCTTCATCGCTCCGGTCATGGTGGTGAAGACGTGGGTTTTGGTCTGGGGCAACTGGATGATGTTCTTGCCTATGAAGGTCTTAGGGATCTTGACTCCATCGGGGTAGATATGGTGGAGGACGAGGAACGGCTCCTTAGGTTCGTAGACGATCCATTCCACCTGGGGCTCGTAGATATGGAGGTTCTCGATCCCATACCGCTCGACGACCACTTTATGACGGTTGTTGATCTCTCCTTGGTAGGCGCTCACCACCACCGTTCGGTTCTGGGCAGCGATGAGGCTTTCTCTGGGATAGCCGTCATCTAAGAGGGTCTTTATCACCCCTTCCAGTTGCCAGGGGGGCGTAGAGCAGCCAGGGTACCAGATCTGCCAAGAGATGTTGATTTTGAGAAGGGTCTCCTTCTCTTTTGGCAGATTCTCCTGGTACTGCACCAGCCGCATAAGCCGGCCATAATCCTCTAGCACCGTCTCTGGGCTGGTCCTCAGGATGGCTACCTTCCCTCGGCCGGGGAAATCCTTCTCTATCATTGGCCTCTCCTCATCCTGCTGACTAAAGATACCCAGGGGAGAGGCTTTTGTCAAGCACAAGCGCAGGTGAGCCAACGCGTTGTCGGGAAGGGGTATTCACGATAGCTCACAAGGAGGAACCCAAGCGATTCTAAAGACCTTATTGCCTTCCCACTTGAGGAGGCCCATCTTGTTTCCAGGCTTGGGGCTCAGAACGGCCCGATGCGGGCCTGGGTAAAAGGTAGGGATTGACCAGGTGTGGGTTAGATAGTATACTTGATGAAGGTGGTCCCTACTATATTCAGGTTACGAAGAGGTGACCGAGATGAAGGGCAAGAGTGTCGAAGGGGGAAATGAGCAGACGAGGGATTTGGCTCTCCTCAAGGAGATAGGCCAG
>JAUVHF010000134.1 GCA_030593425.1 Anaerolineales bacterium | reverse complement strand
CAGGGCGTTTTTGGTGATGGGGGCCTCGCTCAAGATGGCGAGAGCGTTCTTCCTGGCCTCTTGGAACCCCTCCGGGTCGGCTATGGGTGTCTTATGACTTCCTTGAACCACGACCGCCTTCAGTCTCTTTGCTCCCATCACACAGCCAGCCCCGCCTCTTCCCGCCGCCCGGTCCTTTTCGTTCATCACCGAGGCGAAAAGCACCCCCTTCTCCCCCGCGGGGCCGATACAGGCTACCGCTGCTTGGGGCGATGTCTCCTCTAGCAGCCTGTCAGTGGTCTGGTGGCTGTCCAGGCCCCACAAGGGAGAAGCATCTCTCAGTGCCGCCTTTTGGTCATCTATCCATAGGTAACAGGGTTTTTGGGCCGCGCCCTCTATGACTAGGGCATCGAACCCCGTCCTCTTCAGGGCGATGGGGAAGCGGCCACCGGAGTTGGCGCTCAAGATGGCGTTGGTGAGGGGCGATTTGGTCACTATCATGTAACGAGAGGAGAGGGCTGCCCCCGTCCCGTTCAAGGGGCCGGTAGCCAATATCAACTTGTTCCCTGGAGAGAGGGGGTCTGTCTGGGGCGGAAGTTCATCCCAAAGGATCACGCTTCCTAGCCCGCGCCCCCCTACGTAGTCTCGGGCCAGGTTATCTTCCAGGGTTTCTACACTCACCCGTTCTTGGCTGAGATCGACCCGTAGGATCTTGCCGTGGAAGCCGCCTCTTACCATCAGAAGTCCTTGTCCTTTCTGTATCGCCTGTAGGGGCAGAGGCGGCACTTCTTCATGTAGATCTCCCGAACCTCTCTCCTTTGCTTTGTTGTCTGGCCGTGAGGACAGATGGTGCAGGGGATGACTTTAGCCTCTGCCCAGGCCTGGGGGTTGAGCCTTATCCAGTTCAAGGTGGCTAGGATGTTCAAGGGGCTGCTGGTGCCGATCCTGAATCGAAGAGGGTCTCTCAGTTCAGGTTCCTTTGCCCCGGCATAGATCAACCTCACCACGGTCATGGCCTCTCTGATGCCTCCCGCCGCCTTCACGCCCATATGGGGACCCACCGCTTCCCTCATCAGCCAGATATGCTCGGGGGTAGCCCCTAAGGGGTCCATGCCGGTAGAGTTCTTCACGAAATGGGCTCCCGCCTCCTTAGCCACTTGACACGCCTCTACGATCTCCTCCTCGGTCAGTTCCCCGGAACGGATTATCACTTTGACCGATTCCCCCTCGGCGGCCTGAACCACCGCTTCGATCTCTTCCCGAGTGTAGTTCCGATCCCTCTTGAAGCGGCCAACATTGATCACCATATCGAGTTCTATGTTGCCGGGGCCCTCCCCCCTCAGATCTCGACTCGTCTCCACTATCTCCGCTGCCTGTCGGCTCTTACTCTGAATAGAGGATTTCCCCAGGGGGAAGTCGAGCACGTAAGACTCTCTGACCGGGCTACCTTTGAGTAACCTGGGCAGTAGATCGACCTCCACCGGGTTGACACAGATGGCGTAGAACCCGTAGTCCAGCGCCCAGTTGACCATCTTCCTGACCTTGGGCTCCTGGGTATCGGCCTTAAGATCGGTGACATCGATGAGACCGGCTACCTTCTCTGGAGTAAGTTCTTCGATGATCTCCACCAGATCTTGGGGTGGAAATTCGACCAGGGGAACCCTCGATTCATCATCGAGCCTAAGGGGGAAAGCCTTCGCATCCATCTCTTCTCCTTTATCCAGAGATGAAGGTAAAGTGGGGTACGAGTCCCCATTCTTGAGGGGGCCAATAAGATAGCCAGGCCTTGCCGATGATATTCTCGCGGGGGAGCATCCCCCAGCTGCGGGAGTCGCTGGAGTTGGGCCGGTTGTCTCCCAGGACGAAGTATTCACCTTGCCCCACCACGGAAGGGCCCCACGAAGCGCGCTGATTGACCTGGGCGATATACGACTCCTCCAGACGACGACCATCGACATAGACGTACCCCTCTCTGATGGCTACCGTTTCGCCAGGCAGGCCGATGACCCGCTTGATGTAATCCTTCTCCGGGTTGGTAGGGGGGTGGAAGATGATGACATCCCCTCGCTCTGGCGGATGGAGGCGGTAAGCCAGTTTGTTGACCACCAGATATTGGCCATCGTGAAAATTGGATTCCATGCTGGTCTGGACGACGCGGAAGTTCCGAAAGCCCAGGCTGACTAGCCCGTAGATGATGAGGGTGAGGACGATGGTCTCTAAGATCTCGCGAAAGAAAGACTTCGCGTCCGCCCAGCGATCCACTTCTTGTGGGAGTTCCTCGTTCAAGACGAGTCTCCTTTCGGGGGTGATTATATTACCATCTTCTCGACTAGGCAAGCCTCTAGGCGTTGCAATTTCATCGTGGTTTGTTATACTGGGTTGAGAGAGTGCGGATACTCTCTTTTCTAGTGTCTGCGTGAAGGGAAGCCTGAGAAAAGCGCCTGTGGTTTCCGATGGGAGATGAGGAACGTCTCTGTACGCTCTGGGAGGTGGTCTCCCTCTCCTTTGTGGTTCGACTTGGGAACGGAGATGAGGGTCAAGGTAGAGGCTAACCCCCTATCTGTAGGCGCTCACAAGATCCTCCTCCGGCTTTAGAGAGATAGAGGAGATCGAACTCTCCCTGGAGGATAGTATATAGATGGGCTTAGAGGAACGAGTAGAATCAGCCTGGGGGGTTCGTGAGGCTAACTTTGCGCCTTGGGTGGCCTTTGATTACCCCTTGAGCACGGCGACCATCAGCCTCACCGGCCCCCATTGTGCCCTCAATTGCGCCCACTGTGGGGGGGAATACCTGAGGCCGATGATGCCCATCTGGAGCGCTGAGGTTCAAGGGGCCACCAGTTGCCTCATCTCTGGGGGGTGCGACCCCTCGGGGAAGGTGCCGGTGACGAGAGGTCTGGAGAAGATAAGAGCCTTGCGGAAGGGCCGGGTGATGAACTGGCATGTGGGCCTCATCGAGCGAGAGGAAGCGGAGGCTATCGCTCCTTATGTAGATGTGATCTCCTTCGATTTCGTGGGGGATGACGAGACGATTAGGGAGGTGTACGGCCTGGAGCGGCGCGTGGAGGAGTACGTGAAGACCTACGACCTTTTGCGGGGTTATTTCCCCCTGATCCCCCATATCACGGTCGGTCTAAAGGGGGGAGAGATCGTGGGGGAGTATCGAGCCCTGGGGATCCTGGAACGGTTGGGAGTGGAGGGGCTCATTCTCATCGTCTTCACCCCTACCTCGGGCACCCGGTACGCCGACCGGGAGCCCCCAGAGTTGAAGGCGGTCATCGATCTCATAGCAGAGGCGCGGCTTCGCTTCCCCGCTGTTCCTCTTTATTTGGGTTGCATGCGCCCTCGGGGAGAATACCGGCATCTGTTGGACCCCTGGGCGCTGCGGGCCGGGGTGAACGGCATCGTGAGTCCCGCTTCTGAGGCCGTGGTTTTGGCGGAAGAATTGGGGTTGGAGATCGTGCGGCGGAAGGAGTGTTGCGCCGTGGGGTGGATAAGAGAGGAGAGGTATGGCTGACTATGATCTGACGGTTATCGGTGGAGGTCCCGGAGGGTACGTAGCCGCCCTGCGAGGAGCCCAACTAGGGGCTCGTGTGGCCTTGGTGGAGGAAAAGCGGGTAGGGGGAGTTTGCCTCAACGAGGGTTGCATTCCCACCAAGACCTTGGCCCGGAGCGTGGAGTTGCTCTTGGATATAGAGAGGGCCCAGGAGTTCGGCATCTTGGTCTCGGAGCCAGCCCTCGATTTCGCCAAGATGATGGCTCGCAAGGAGATGGTAGTGGAAAGGCTCGTCTCCGGAGTGGAGGCCTTACTTCAGGCTCGCAAGGTCGAACTCTTCAAGGGAAGGGGTCGATTGCTGGCCCCGAATAAGGTCGCCGTTGGTGGCGAGGAACTATCTACCAGAAGCATCATCATCGCCACCGGCGCGGAGCCGGGGAAGCCCCCGGTGCCGGGCTTGGATCTGGAGGGGGTCCTTACCTCAAGCGAGATCTTGGAGTTGGAGGAGGCCCCTTCTGATCTGGTGATCGTGGGGGGCGGGGTGATCGGCATGGAGTTCGCCAGCATCTTCAACGCCCTAGGGACCAAGGTGACCGTCATCGAGATGTTGCCTTCTCTCCTTCCCCCTGTGGATGAGGAGTTATCTCGCCGCTATCTTAATCTGGTGCGCAGAGAAGGGGTGGAGGTGCATCTCAACTCGCCGCTTAGAGGGGTGCAAGGGAAGGGGCCCAGTCTACTAGTGGAGTACGGGGCGGATGAGAAGGTGGACTCGGTGGAGGCCGACTACGTTCTCATAGCCACTGGACGGTTGCCCTACACCGAGGGGTTAGGACTCGCTGAGTTGGGCGTTCCCTGTGGGAAGGGGCGGGCGATCGTGGTCGACGACTATCTCCAGACCACTCTACCTGAGGTATACGCGGTGGGTGACGTCACGGGGGGCTGGATGCTAGCCCATGTAGCCAGCCGCCAGGGGGAGATCGCTGCTGAGAACGCCCTAGGTAATAAGAAAGGGATCGACTATCGAGCCGTACCCTATTGCGTCTTCACCTTGCCGGAGATCGCGGGGGTGGGCCTCACGGAGCAGGAGGTGAAGGGGAAGGGGATCCCTTACAAGAAGAGCATCTTCCGCTTCGGGGCCAGCGGACGAGCTCTGACCATGGGGGAGACGACTGGGTTGGTGAAGATGCTCTGTCACGAGGGGGGCCAGGTTCAAGGCTTGCATATCATGGGGCCCCACGCCACGGACCTCATCGCCGAAGGAGCCTTGGCTATCCAGATGGAGGCTACCGCTTCCGATATCGTAGCCACCATCCAC